>DASVAW010000167.1 GCA_036376135.1 Candidatus Polarisedimenticolaceae bacterium
GCGAGGGCGGGGTCGAGCTCGATGGCTCGTGCGGCGGAGGCGCGCATCGCTTCCACGAAGGTGCCCATCGGAAGCGAGTCGACCTGGGTCTTGAGGTCGAGCAGCTCGACGCGGGCCGCGTGGGCGTGGGCGAATTCGGGATCCAGCCGGATCGCCCGGTCGAACAGCGCGAGCGCCCGCTCGATCGACGCCGGGGTCATCTGCCAGTAGAAGTACCTCCCTTCCAGATACGACCGGTACGCCTCCGGATCGACGGGCCGGCGCTCGGCGATCTGCTCCTCCTCCTGCGGAGAGAGCGTCGCGCGGACCTCGGACGCCACCGACCGCGCGACCTCGCTCTGCACTACGAGAATGTCGCGAGTGCTTCGATCGAACCGCTCCGACCACAACGTTCGCTCGTCCTTCGTGCCGACGAGTTGCAGCGTTACCGCCACGCGGTCCCCTGCGGGGGTGACCGAGCCCAGGAGCAGGGCGTCGACCTTCAACTGCCGTGCGATGGCGGGGAGCGGCTCCTTCGACCCCTTGAACCGCATCACGGAGTGGCGCGCGATCACCCGCAGCGAGCCGACTCGGCCGAGGTCGGTGATCAGCGCCTCCGTCATGCCGTCGGCGAAGTACTCGTTCGCAGGATCGCCCGAGAGGTTCTCGAGCGGGAGGACCGCGATCGACTCGATCGGGGCGGGAGCCAGGAGCCACCCGAGCGCGAGAGCGGCGGCGGCGACGGCGGCCGGCGTCGCGATCCAGATCCAGGCCCGCCCGCGCCCTGTGGGGCGCGGCTGGGGCAACGGCGGCGCGACGATCGGCTCCAGGCCGCGCCGGAGTTCCCGCAGGTCGTCCCGGAGCTCGGCGGCGGAGGCATAGCGGTGCGCGGGGGACTTCTGAAGGGCCTTCGCGATGACCGCAGCCAACCCCGGCGGTGCGGCGGGGTTGAGCTCGGCGACGGGCGTGGGCTCTTGATGCAGCAGTCGGTCGTACACGACCGCCGGGGTCTCGCCGTCGAAGGCGGGCCGGCCGGTCGTCATCTCGTAGACGACCGCACCCAGCGAGAAGAGATCGCTGCGCGTGTCGAGCGCCTCGCCGCGGGCCTGCTCGGGGGACATGTACCCGAGGGTGCCTACGGTCGCGCCGTCGACGGTGAGCGGCGACGCCCGGGTGTCGTGAGCCGTCGGTGCGTTGGGCCCGAGCGCGATGGACTTCGCGAGGCCGAAGTCGAGGATCTTCGCCTGGCCGGCGTCGGTGACCAGGATGTTCGCCGGCTTGATGTCGCGGTGAAGGAGCCCCTTGCCGTGGGCGGCCTCGAGCGCGTCGGCGACCTGCTGTCCGAGGTCGAGGACCTCGTCGATCGCGAGCGGCCAGTCGGCGATGCGGTCGTGCAGGGTGGCCCCGTGGAGAAGCTCCATCGCGATCAACTGGCGGTCGTCGACGACGTCGACTTCGTACACCGTCACGATGCCTGGGTGATTCAGGGCGGAGGCGGCGCGGGCCTCCTGCAGGAAACGTCGCTGGCGCGCGGGATCGGCGGCCTTCTCGGGGTCGAGGAGCTTGAGGGCGACGAGGCGGTCGAGCTTGAGGTCCCTCGCCTTGTAGACGACACCCATGCCGCCCGCGGCGATGCGCTCGAGGATACGGTAGTGGGAAACCGTGCTCCCCGGCTCGGGGGAGCCCGTGGGCAGCGGGAACACAGGCGACGTATCCCACGCCGGTCGCACGGAGGAATCCTCCTTCCCGAACGACCTCGGATCGCGGGGCCCGCGAACGCCTCGATTCTAGCGCCGTCCGGACGGCGACACAGGGGTCCGAACCCCTCCTGCACGGTACCGGGTTCGGACCCCCGCGTCGCCGAAAAATCCGACGGGCTTCCCGGACTACGAGACGCGCCGCGCCGCGCGCGCCCGCTCGATCTCGTCGCGCATCCGGGTGGCTGCATCGATCACCGCGTCGGCCTTCGCCTTCGCGGAGACGAAGTCCCCGGCGTCGAAGGCGGTGCGCGCCTCCTTGAGCTGCGCGTCGAGGCTGGCGGCGTCGGTCCTGAGGCCGGCCAGATCGGCCTCGGTTCCCTTCCCGCGCGGCGCTTCGGCGACGGCCTTCTGGGCGGAGGCGATTTCCGCGGCGGCCCTGTCGAGCAGGGCGGCGACCTCGGTCTTCATCGACTCCTTCTTCGCGACCGCCTCTTGGGAGGCGGCCTGTCCGGCCCGGTCGAGCTCCGCCGCGAGGGCCGTCACCCGGTCGTAGGAGCGGAAGAGGGCGACCTTCTGTTCCTGCGCCTTGAGCTCGGCTTCGAGGGCCGCCTCCGTTCCGGTGGCGGTGTTCCAGGCGTCGGGGGCGTAGTCGGGGGCCTGGGCCTGACGGGCGGCCTCGAGGGAGGCCTTCGCGGCATCGATCTCCTTGACCGGGGCCTGCGAGCAGCCGGTCAGCGCGAGCAGGGCCAGGCACGGAGTGGCGAACACGAGTCGGTTCATGGGGCACCTCCGCGTCAGACCCCCGGCAAGAGGGTTGCCACGACGAATTCCGGCGCCGTCCCGTCAGTTCGCGAAGGAATTAAAGGAATGCGAGCCGCACACGGGTGTGGAATCGACACGGACCGGGGGAGCCCTTTCCCTCGCATGGGGAAACCGCGCCCCATCCCACCGAGGCCCGGGCCGTTGCGCCGAATCCGGCGATTCCGCTAGAATCCCGCGGTTCAAACCCCGGAAGATCATGAGGTTACGTCGATGAAGGCCCAGATCCACCCCGAATACCACGACGTCACGGTCGTCTGCGCGTGCGGCAACACGTTCCCCACCCGCTCGACCAAGAAGGAAATGCGCGTCGAGATCTGCTCCGCCTGCCACCCCTTCTTCACCGGGAAGCAGAAGCTGGTCGACTCCGCCGGGCGCGTCGAGCGTTTCCAGAAGCGGTACACCAAGGGCGAGGCCAAGGCCTCGAACTGATGGAACCCAAGCTCGAAGAGCGACTGCGCGGCCTCGTCGCCAAGCACGAGGAGCTTTCGCGGTCGCTCGCGGATCCCGAGGTCGTCTCGGACCGCACGCGCTTCCGCGAGGCCAGCAAGGCGTACGCGGACCTCGGGCCGGTGGTCGGGAAATACCGCGAGTACGACAAGCTCCGCGGCGACTTCCAGGGAGCGCGGGACCTCCTCGCCTCCGCCGACGACGCGGAGATGCGCGCGATGGCCACCGAGGAGGTCCGCGAGCTCGAGACGCGCCTGACGGCCCTCGAGGAGGAGCTGAAGGTTCTGCTCCTCCCGTCCGACCCCAACGACGCCAAGAACGTCGTGCTCGAGATCCGCGCGGGCACCGGCGGCGACGAGGCGACGCTGTTCGCCGCGGAGCTGTTCCGGATGTACGCGAGATACGCCGAGTCGAACGGCTGGAAGGTCGAGACGAGCGACCTCTCCGAGAGCGCGGTCGGCGGGATCAAGGAAGTCATCGCGATCATCGAGGGGACGCGGGTCTTCAGCCGGCTCAAGTACGAAAGCGGGGTGCACCGCGTGCAGCGGGTTCCGCAGACGGAGACGCAGGGGCGCATCCACACCTCCGCCGTCACGGTCGCGGTCCTGCCCGAGGCGGACGACGTCGAAGTGCACATCGACGAGAAGGAGCTGCGCATCGACACCTTCTGCTCGTCGGGACCCGGCGGGCAGAGCGTGAACACGACGTATTCGGCGGTGCGCATCACGCACCTGCCGACGAACACGGTCGTGCAGTGCCAGGACGAGAAGTCGTGGCACAAAAACAAGGCCCGGGCGCTGCAGGTGCTGCGTGCGCGCCTGTACGAGCGGATGCTGCGCGAGCAGCAGGAGAAGATCGCCGCCGAAAGGCGCGTCATGATCGGCTCGGGAGACCGCTCCGAGAAGATCCGCACCTACAACTTCCCCCAGGACCGCATCACCGATCACCGCATCGGGCTCACCGTGCACGACCTCCCCAGCCGCATGGGCGGGGAGATCGGCGACGTGATCGACGCCCTCGTCGCGCACGAGCAGGCGGTGCGGCTGAAGGAGGAGGTCCGCGCCTGACGACGGTGGGGGAAGCGCTCGCCGAGGCGAAACGCCGGCTCGAGCGCGCCCGCGTGCCCTTCCCGAACCGTGAGGCGGAGTTCCTCGTGGCGGCCGTCCTCGGCTGCACGCGCGGCGCGCTCCTCGCGCGCCGGCCCGATCCGATCGACGATCCGACGCGGCGGCGCCTCGACGCGGCGATCGCGCGGCGCGAGCGACGGGAGCCGCTCCAGTACATCGAGGGGGTGGCGGAGTTCCGCGGCCGGCCGTTCGCCGTGGACCGACGCGTGCTGGTGCCGCGCCCCGAGACCGAGCTCGTCGTCGACGCGGCGCTCGAGGGGTTGCCGGCGGGGGCGGCGGTCGCCGACCTCGGCACGGGGAGCGGCTGCATCGCGGTGTCGATCGCCGTCGAGCGGCCGGATGCGACCGTTCTCGCGGTGGACCTCTCCGCGGACGCCCTCGAGGTGGCGCGCGCGAACGCGCGCCGGCACGACGTCGACGATCGGATCGCGTTCGTGCACGGCGATCTCGCCGATCCGCCCGCGGAATGGCGCTCGCGCTGCGACCTCGTCGTCTCGAACCCGCCGTACGTGGCGGAGGGGGAGTGGGCGGGCCTCGAACCCGAGGTCCGGGACCACGAGCCGAAACTGGCGCTTGCGCCGGGGCCGACGGGAGACGAAGCGTATCCCCGGCTCGCGGTCGCGGCGGCGGCGCTTCTGCGGCGCGGGGGAAGGCTCGTCGCGGAGCTCGGCCACACCAACGCCGCCGGGGCGGAACGCGCCGCGCTCGAGGCGGGCCTGACCGCGGTCACGATCCGGCCGGATCCCCGGGGCATCGCGCGTATCCTGATCGCATGGCTTCCCTGATCGAGGTCGCCGAGGCGAGGCGTCTCCTGCTCGACGCGGTGGCGTCGACCCCCGCGGCCGACGTCCCGCTCGACGCCGCGCTCGGGCGCGCGCTCGCCGCCGACGTCGCGGCCGACCGGGACGTCCCCGCCACGGATCGCTCGGCCATGGACGGCTTCGCCGTCCGCTGCGCCGACCTCCTCGAGGCGGGGCGCCGGCTTCGCGTGGCGGGAGAGCTCCGGGCGGGATCGAGCGCCGCCGGTGTCCGCGTGGCTCCGGGGGAGGCGTGGCGCATCTTCACCGGCGGCGTCGTTCCCGAGGGGGCGGATGCGGTCGTCATGGTCGAGCTGACCGAGGAGGATCGCGGGACCGGGACCCTCCTCGTGCGCGAGGCGCCGTCCGCCGGGCAGAACATTCGCCGCCGCGGCGAGGACGTGCGTGCGGGAGAGCGAATCCTCCGGGCAGGATGCGTGGTCGGGCCGGCGGAGGTCGCCGCCCTGGCCTCGGTCGGGGCGGCGCGCGTGCGCGTCCACCGCGCGCCGACCGTCGCGATCCTGTCCACGGGCGACGAGCTCGTCGAGGCGGGGGAGACCCCCGAGCCGCACCAGATCCGCAACTCGAATGCCCCGATGCTCGCCGCGCGGCTGCGGGCGATGGCGATCGAGCCGGTCCCGCTCGGGAACGCGGGAGATTCCCCCGACGCGCTGGACGCGAAGCTCGCGCGGGGACTCGATCACGACCTGCTCCTGGTGACCGGAGGCGTCTCCGTGGGCGACTACGACCTCGTCGCGCGCCGCCTCGAGGCGGCGGGGGCGACGACCCTCTTCCACGGCGTCGCGATGAAGCCGGGAAAACCGATCCTCGCGGCGCGTTCCTCCGGCGGCATCGTCGTGGGGCTTCCGGGCAACCCGCTTTCCGCCTTCACCGGATTCGAGGTCCTCGTGGCGCCGGCTCTCCGGAGGATGGCGGGTGCGACGGCGACCGACGGGCTCGAGGTGCGCGCGATCCTCCGGGAGCGGCTGCGCCGCAGGCCCGGTCGGCTCACGTACGCCCTGGCGCGCCTGGTGTTCGAGGGGGGGCGCGCGTACGCCGATCCCGTGAAGTCCATGAGCAGCGGCGACGTGGTGTCGCTTTCGCGGGCGAACGCCTTCCTGATCGTTCCCGGAGCGAAGGACGCACTCGAGGCGGGCGTCGAGGTCGACGCCCTCCTCTGGGGGGAATTCCGACGATGAGTCCCTTCGATCGCCTCGTCGATGCCGCACGCGCCGTGCCGCGCGTGATCGCCCTTCCCGAAGCGGAGGATCCCCGGACGCTTCGCGCGGCCGCCCGGCTCGCGGCGGAGCGGATCGTCGTCCCGATGCTCGTCGGCGACGCCGACCGCATCTCCACGAGGGCGCGCGCCGAGGGGGTCGATCTCGCCGGCGTCGTCGTCGTGGATCCTGCGACGTCCGAGCATCGCGCCGCGGCTCGCGCCGCCGTGCTGGAGGCGGTTGCGCGGACGCGCCACACCCCGGAAGCCGCCCTCTCCTGGATCGAGGACCCCGTAGGGTTCGCCGACGCGCTGGTGCGCGCGGGGGTCGCCGCGGGTTGCGTCTCCGGGGCGGTGCACACGACGGCGGACACGCTGCGGATGGCGCTGCGCATCCTGCGCCCCGCGCCGGGGGTGTCGGTCGTCTCGTCGTTCTTCCTCATGGGGTTGCGCGAGGCCACGCCGGCGGGGGAGGACGTCGTCGCGTTCGCCGATTGCGCCCTGGTTCCGTACCCCGACGCCGGACAGCTCGCCGACATCGCCGCGGCCACCGCCGCGAGCTACCGTGGGCTGACCGGACGGGAGCCCCGCGTCGCCCTCCTGTCGTTCTCGACCAAGGGCAGCGCCGAGCACGAGGCCGTGGAGAAGGTCCGGCAGGCCGGTCGCATCCTCGCCGAGCGGGCGCCGGGGCTCGCCTTCGAGGCCGAGCTGCAGTTCGACGCCGCCGTGATCCCCGCGATCGGGGCGTCGAAGGCACCCGGAAGCGTCGTGGCGGGACGGGCGAACGTCCTGATCTTCCCGAACCTCGACGCGGGGAACATCGGCTACAAGATCGCCCAGCGGTTCGGGGGGGCCGTCGCCGCCGGCCCGTTCCTCCAGGGGCTCTCCCGGCCGGCGAACGACCTCTCCCGGGGGTGCACCGCCGACGACATCGTGCTCGTCGCGGCGATCACCTCCCTCCAGGCGGCGGGACGCTGATAGAATCGCCGGCCATGACGGATGATCGATCGCCCGAGGGTATCCGGCTTCCGCCGCCGCCGAAGCGGACGCCTCCTCCCGACACCACGGGGGAGGAGGCCAAGTACCTGCTGCAGCTGAAGGACTCGAAGGCCCGCGTGACCGTCGTGCTCGACGACGGCGAGTCGTTCTCCGGCTGGGTCGAGTATTACGACCGCGACATGCTGAAGATCAACCGCGACCCGGAGGCCGGGCCGAACGTCTTCATTCGTAAGGTCCACGTCCGGTACCTGTACGAGGACCCCGCGCGGTAGAAGCGACCCCCGCCGCTAACGCACGCGGGTTCCCGGCTCCACGTCCTCGTCGAACGTCGCGACGATCGGCCGCCCGCCGAGATCGGCCGCGAGCAGCATCCCCTGGCTCTCGATCCCGCGCAGCTTCGCGGGCTTCAGGTTCGCGACGACGATGATCTTCCGGCCGACGAGCTGCTCGGGAGCGTAGGCCTTCGCGATCCCGGCGACGATCTGGCGCGTCTCGGTGCCGAGATCCACGCGCAGCTTCAGGAGCTTGTCGGCCCCCTCGACCTTCTCGGCTTCGAGGACCTTCCCGACCCGAAGCTCCACCTTCAGGAAGTCGTCGATGGAGATCCGGGAGTCTTCCGCGGGCGCCGGGGTGGGGGCGGGAGTCGGCGTGGGCTCGGTCACGGTCTTGGTCTCCTGCTGGAAATAGGCGGCCTTGTCGACGCGGGCGAACAACGCGTCGCCGCGCCGGATCTTCCCTTCGGCGGGGAGGAGTCCCCACCGGAAGTCCGAGAGGTCGTCGGGGATCGTCGCCCCGAGACGGGAGGCGATCTCGGAGCAGGCCGCGGGCATCACGCACGACGCCATCGAGGCGACCTGGAAGAGGGCCTCCGCGGCCCCGCGCATCACCGCGGCGTGACGGTCGCGCTGGGAGGGATCCTTGGCGAGGGCCCACGGGGCGTGCCGGACGAGGAAACGGTCGAGCTCGCCGGCGAGCTTCCAGACCGACGCGAGCGCCGCGCTGAAGTCGTACCCGTCGAACCCGCGACGCCATCCCGCGTGCGCCTCGGCCGCCGCCGCCTCGAGCTCGTTCGCCTCCGGTCGGGCGGAGGGGGCGGGGAGCGTCGAGGCGAACCCCGTCTCGAGCAGCGCCAGGATCCGGCTCGTCAGGTTTCCCAGGCCGTTGGCGAGGTCGCCGTTGTAGCGGTCGAGCAGCTGCTCGTCGGAGTACGAGCCGTCGAGGCCGAAGGTCATCTCGCGGAGGAGGAAGTGGCGCAGGCCGTCGGCTCCGAAGGCCTCGAGGAGGGGGCCGGGGCGGACGACGTTTCCCAGCGACTTCGACATCTTCGCGTCGTCCTTCAGCCACCACCCGTGCGCGAAGACGCATTCCGGCAGGGGGAGGCCCGCGGACATCAGGAACGCGGGCCAGTAGACCGCGTGGAAGCGGAGGATGTCCTTTCCGATGAGGTGGACCTGCGCCGGCCAGTAGCTCCGGTAGAGCGCGTCGTCGGACGAGCCGAGCCCGAGCGCGCTGACGTAATTCGAGAGGGCGTCGAGCCAGACGTACACGACGTGCTCGGGATCGCCGGGCCAGGGAATCCCCCACTTGAGCGACGTGCGGCTGATGCTGAGGTCCTTGAGGCCTCCCTCGACGAACGCGAGGATCTCGTTGCGCCGCGAGGCCGGACGCACGAATTCGGGGCGGGAGGCGTACAGGTCCAGCAGCGGCTGCTGGTACTTCGACAGGCGGAAGAAGTAGGAGCGCTCGCTGAGCAGCTCGACGGGGTGCCCCTGGTCGGGGCACTTCCCGTCCACGATCTGGCTTTCGGGGTAGAAGGCCTCGCAGCCGCTGCAGTACCAGCCCTCGTAGCTGCCGAGGTAGACGTCGCCGGCGGCCTGCATCCGCGACAGGATCGCGTGCACGGTGAGGCGGTGCCGGTCCTGGGTGGTGCGGATGAAGTCGTCGTGGGAGATCGCGAGAACTCTCCAGAGCTCGTGGTAGCGACCGACGACGCGGTCGGCCAGCTCGATCGGCCGGATCCCGAGCTTGGCGGCGGCGCGCTCGATCTTCTGGCCGTGTTCGTCGGTCCCGGTGAGGAAGCGCACGTCCCAACCCGTCGCGCGCCGGTAGCGCGCGATCGCGTCCGCCACGACCGTCGTGTACGTGTGGCCGAGGTGCGGCTCGTCGTTCACGTAATAGATCGGAGTCGTGAGGTAGAAGGGTCTCCTGCCGCTCATCGTGCGTCCTTCCCCGTTCCCCGGAACGCGGCGAGCGCCGCCTGCTGCACGTCGAGTAGGCTCGCTCCCGAGCGGCGTGCCGCCTCGGCGCAGTCCTCGTATTCGGGCCACGCGTGCCAGGCGACGCCGTCCCGTCCCGCCGCCTTGACCCGGATCGGTCCGTAGGCCGTCTGCACGGCGGTGACGCTCCGCTCGAGCTCGACGCGACCCTCGCGGCGGAAACGCACGCCGATCGTCGTCGTTTCGCGCAGCACGGACTCGGTGACCGCCTCGAATCGCTCCGGTCGGGCGAGCAGCGTCAGCAGATGTCCCGCGCGCCCCTTCTTCATGACGACCGGCGTCGTGAAGGCCTCGAGGGCGCCCGCCGCGAGCGCGCGCTCGAGCGCGTAGGCGAGCGCCTGAGGAGTCGCGTCGTCGATCGTGCACTCCACGACGAGCACGTCCCCCTCGCCGGGAAGCGATCGCGAGCCCGCCTCCGCCTCGCCTACGATCAGGCGCACGCAGTTCGGCCGCTCGGGGAAGTCCCGCGTCCCGGCTCCGTATCCGACCGCCGTCGGGACCATCGCGGGGAGCGCGCCCCACCCGGTCGCGAGCGTGGTGAGCAGCGCGGCCCCGGTGGGGGTCAGGCGCTCGCCTTTCGCGTCGACGCCGGACAGCGGCACGCCGCGCAGCAGGTACGCCGTCGCGGGGCCGGGGACGGGGTACGTGCCGTGGGCGCATTCGACGGTGCCCCAGCCGGTCGTGACGGGGGAGACGATCACGCGGTCGGGGGCGAGGTGGACGATGCCGGCGCAGGTCCCGACGATGTCGACGACGGCGTCGGTCGCCCCGGCTTCGTGCAGGTGGACCGCATCGACGTCGAGGCCGTGCGCCCGTGCCTCGGCCTCGAACAGGCGGTCGAAGACCTTCGTCGCGCGGTCGCGGACCGGGGCCGCGAGGGATCCTCCGTCGAGGATCTCGAGGATCTCCCGGCGGGACCGTCCGTGATGCTCGTCGTGGAAGGGTCCGGGGCCGTCGGCGGGCCGGACGACGTGGGCGTCGGGGGGGCCGCCCGAGACGGAGACGTCCACCTTGGTCGCCGCCACCCCGCCGCGGATCACCCGTCGCGCCTCGAGGGTCCAGCCCGAAAGCGGGAGCGCGGCGACGGCGCCGCGGAGCACCTCGACCGGAACGCCGGCGTGCACGAGCGCTCCGAGCAACATGTCCCCGGAGGCGCCCGCGACGGCGTCGATCCACACCACGCGCTCGCGCGATCCGTGCGACATCAGGCGGCCTCGAACAACAGGGCGGGCAGGACCCGGCCCGAAGGACCCTCGACGTGTTCGTCGACGTCGGGGGTGAGCGCGGTGTTCTCGGGATTGACCTCGACGACCCAAGCGCCGCGGGAGCGCGCCAGGCGCGGGAGCTCGGCCGCCGGATAGACCAGCGACGACGTGCCCACCACGAGCACCAGCGACGCGCAGGCCGCGAGCGCGCGCGCGCGCTCGAAGGCGTCGACCGGGAGGCTCTCGCCGAACCAGACGACTCCGGGGCGCAGCGTCGCGCCGCACTCGCAGCGGGGGGGGAGCGTCGGGAACGGGGCGGTGGAATCGACGCGCTCGCGCCCCTCGCGCGTGCATCGCAGGGTCCACAGGCTCCCGTGCAGCTCGACCACCTCGCGGCTCCCCGCCCGCTGGTGCAGGCCGTCGACGTTCTGCGTCACCAGCGCCACGTTCGCGCGCTCGAGCTGCAGGCGGGCGATCGCCCGATGCCCGGGGTTCGGCTCGGCCTTGGCGGCCTCGGCCCGCCGCCAGTCGTAGAAGCGCCACACCTCCAGGGGATTCGCCCGGAACGCCTGCGGGGTCGCGAGCTCCCGGGCGGGGCGACCCTCCCACAGACCGCCCGGGCCGCGGAACGTCGCGAGACCGCTCTCGGCGGACACCCCGGCCCCGGTGAGGACGAGCACCGGACCGCCCGACTCCAACCGGCTCCGAAGCGTCTGCGAGAAGGAAAAGCGCGGCATGGCGCGGCATCGTACCATCCGCGCGGAAACGCGCCGCCATCGGAAGCTTGCTACACTTCGGGCGCGAAAGGAGCCGATTTCCCATGAGTGTCCACAACGCCACCGATCAGAATTTCGCCGCCGAGGTCCTCCAGGCCGCGGGGCCGGTCCTCGTCGATTTCTCCGCCACGTGGTGCGCGCCCTGCAAGAAGCTCGAGCCGGTCGTGCACGCGTTCGCCTCGGAGTTCGCCGGGCGCGTCAAGGTGGTGAAGGTCGACGTCGACCAGTCGCCGGCGACCGCGGCGAAGTTCGCGGTGATGTCGGTTCCGACGCTCATCTTCTTCCGCGACGGGCAGGTGCGCGACCAGCACATGGGCGTCCTCTCCCGGCAGCAGCTCGCGGACAAGCTGGCGCGGGTGTTGTGACGTGCACGCTCTCCTCGAGCGCATCAACGAGTGGGGGTACGCCCTCAGCGAGACGCTGCAGTCGCAGCTCGACGCCGGATCCGCGGCCGCGTTCTTCGTGGTGTTCCTCGCCGGGGTGCTGACGAGCTTCACGCCTTGCGTCTACCCGATGATCCCGGTGACGGTGACGTTCATCGGAGGGGCCGCCGGCGGCAATCGGCGGCGCGCGGTGCTGCTCTCCTCGGTGTACGTGCTCGGGATGGCGCTGATCTACGCCGCACTCGGCGTGGTCGCGGCGCTGATCGGGAAGACGTTCGGCGACTGGACGCGCAACCCGTGGGTCTACGGTGCGGTCGGCCTGCTCATCGTGGGCTTCGGCGTGGCGATGCTCGACATCGTCACCCTCCGCGTGCCGGCGTTCTTCGGCGGCCTGCAGCGGCAGGGAGTCCGGAAAGGCGGGGTCCTCGGCGCGCTCCTGATGGGCGTCGCCGCGGGTTTCGTCGCCGCGCCGTGTACGGCACCGGTGCTCGGGCTGCTGCTGACGTGGGTCTCGACGACCCGCAACGTCGTCCGCGGGAGCCTGCTCCTCTTCGTGTTCGCGCTGGGGCTCGGGATGCTCCTGCTCCTGCTGGGCATCTTCTCGGGGATGCTCTCGAGTCTGCCTCGCGCGGGCGCATGGATGGACCGCATCAAGAAGGGTTTCGGCGTCGCGATGCTCCTGATCGGCGCGTGGTTCCTCTACCTGGCCGTCGGGATGGCGCTCGCCTCCGGCGGCGGCGCTTGATCGGATCCGGGGTCCTTCTCGGCGCCGCGCTGTTCGCCGGCGTCGAGGTTCAGGAGGTCTCCGGGGGTGCCGCCGCGCGTCTCGACGCGCCGGACCAGGGGGTGCTGCACGTGGCGGTCTTCGCGACGTGGTGCCCCCCGTGCGTCGCCGAGCTCGATCGCCTCGCGGAGTGGGAGGCCCGCTTCGGCGCGGACGGGTACCGGCTCGTGGTTCTCGCGATTCCCGAGCGGCAGAGCGCCGAGCGCCTCCGCCGTTTCCACGACGAAAACCACGTCCCCGGGCGGTTCCTGTGGGATCCGGCGGGCCGCGGGCTTCGGGCACTCGACGTCTCGGGCGTTCCCACCCACATTCTCCTCGGACCCGGCGGCCGCGAGCTCTGGAGGGGAGGAGCCCTCGAGGAGCTCGGCGAGGCCGGGCTCGAGGCGCTGCTCGCGGGGCAGCCGCCGGCGGAGGAGTCCCGTTGAGCGAACGCAGAAAGAGGGTCGGCCTCCTGTTCGGCGGGGCCTCCGTCGAGCACGAGGTGTCGGTGGTCAGCGCGCGCGGGGTCGCCGCCGCGCTCGACGCGGCGAAGTTCGAGTGCGTCTGCCTGGCCGTGACCGGGGACGGTCGCTGGCTCCTCCCCGAGGCCGGTGCGGCGGTTCTCGCCGCGAAGGCGCCGCGGGTGGAGGCCCCCGCCCCGGACCCGGGGGGGCGCATCGTCGTCGATCCCGGAGGGGGAGGCCTCGTCGCGCAGGGGAACGGGGAGGGTACGCGCTCCGTCCCGATCGACGTCGTCTTCTCGGTCATGCACGGATGGGGAGGGGAGGACGGCAGGGTCCAGGGCCTCCTGGAGCTCGCGGGGGTCCCGTACGTCGGCGCGGGGGTCCTCGGCTCCGCGGTCGGCATGGACAAGCGGGTCGCCAAGCAGGTCTTCGAGGCGCACGGCCTTCCGGTCGGACCCTGGCTCGCGATCGACCGCGACGCCTGGTCGTCCGATCCGCGCTCGGCGCGCGAGGCGGTCGGGGCCGCGACCGCGTGGCCGGTCTTCGTGAAGCCCGCGAACGGCGGCTCGTCGGTCGGGATCTCGAAGGTGAAGGCCGCGCAGGAGCTCGACGCCGCGCTCGAGGAAGCGTTCCGTCACGACCGCACGGCCGTCGTCGAGCAGGGGCTCGACGTGCGGGAGATCGAGGTCGCCGTCCTGGGGAACGGCTCGCCCGAAGCGTCGGTTCCCGGGGAGATCGTGCCGTCGAACGAGTTCTACGACTACGCGGCCAAGTACCTCGACAATGCGTCGACGCTGCGCATTCCGGCGCCCCTCGACGCCGCCACCGCGCAGCGGGTGCGGACGCTGGCGATCGAGGCGTTCCGCGCCCTCGATCTCGCCGGGCTCGCCCGCGTGGACTTCTTTCTGGAGAACGGCTCGGGCAAACTCTTCGTGAACGAGGTGAACACCCTTCCCGGGTTCACGCCGATCAGCATGTATCCTAAGTTGTGGGAGGCGACCGGGCTTGCCTATCCGCTCCTCCTCGAGCGACTGATCGAACTCGCGCTCGAGCGGGCGGACGACGAACGGCGGCGGGCCACGCGTCGCGGAGGCCATGGCGGATAGCGCAGTACTGGTCCTGAACAGCGTCTTCCAGGCGGTTCAGGTGACGACCGTCCATCGGGCGTTCCGGCTCTTCTACGCCGGGCGGGCGAGAGCGGTCGCGCCCGATTTCGCCACCTACGATTTCGTCGATTGGTGTGATCTGCCGCCGGGGGCCGGCGACGACGTGATCCACACGCCACGCCGGTCGATCCGGATCCCGCGCGTGATCCAGCTGCTCCACTACGATCGCGTTCCGCGGCGGGAGGTGCGGTTCACGCGGCGGAACATCTTCTACCGCGACCGGAACCGCTGCCAGTACTGCGGCCGGGTGTTCGCGCAGCAGGAGCTGAACCTCGACCACGTCGTGCCGCTGTCGCGGGGCGGCGCGTCGACGTGGGAGAACGTCGTCTGCGCCTGCATCGCCTGCAACAGCCGCAAGGGGAACCGCACGCCGCTCGAGGCGCGGATGACGCTGCGGCGCACGCCGCGGCGGCCCGCGGGGCACCCGATCCTGCGGGCGGGCTGGATCGGGCCGCACTACGACGAGTGGCGGACCTTCCTCGACGTCGCGTACTGGAACGTCGAGCTCAGCGACGACCTCCTCCCGGCGCATCCCCCGGAATCGGACTGACCGCCGTCCGGACGCGCTCGAGCCGAAGCCGCCGCATGGCGCGATAGAGCTTCTGGCGCGTCCATCCGATGCGCCGCGCCGCGGATGCGACCGCCCCTCCGCTCTCCGCGAGCGCACGATGGATCATCGCCGCCTCGAGCCCTTCCCCTGGCGTCGCGATCGCAGGGGCGGGAGCGGCGAGCTCGAGGTCCCCGGCGGTGATCGTCCCGTCGGGTGCGGCGACGAGGGCGCGCGCGAGGACCGCCTCGAGCTCGCGCACGTTCCCCGGCCAGTCGTGGGCGAGCAGGCGCCGCATCGCGCAGGCGGCCAGGGGGCGGGCGAGGAGGCCGTAACGCGCGGCGAGCCGCTCGACGAGCAGCGGGGCGAGGTGTCGAAGCTCCTCGAGTCGCAGGCGGAGGGGAGGGACTTCCACGACGCCGAACGCGATCCTGTGGAAGAGATCCTCGCGGAAGCGCCCTTCGGCGACGCGTCGGCGGAGATCGCGATGCGTGGCCGCCACCACGCGAACGTCGACGTGCACCTCCGTGGTCGCGCCGACGGGCCGGACGGACGACTCCTGAAGGACCCGGAGGAGCTTCGCCTGCGCGGGCAGGGGAAGGTCGCCGATCTCGTCGAGGAACAACGTGCCGCCTCGCGCCGCCCGGACGAGGCCGGGCCGGTCGCGGTCGGCCCCGGTGAACGCCCCCTTCACCGCGCCGAACAACTCGGATTCCACGAGGGAGTCGGGGAGGGCCGCGCCGTTCACCGCGATGAACGGGCCTCGTGCGCGGCGACTGGCGTCGTGCACCTCGCGGGCGAGCAGCTCCTTCCCGGTCCCGGACTCGCCGAGGATGAGAACCGGAAGCTCGGTGGCGCCGAGGCGGCGCGCGGCGTCCAGCGCCGTCGCGGAGGCCGACGAGCGGGCTTCGAATCGGATCGGAGCGGGGGCTCGGTGCGCCGGAGGGCGGGGAACGGCCTGCGGGGTCGGCCCCGTGCGCAGCACGAAGCCCGCGATCGCCGCGCACGCCTCGACCAGCGTGCGCTCCTCGCGCGACGGCGGGAGCGTCGCGCGGCTGTCGAGCACGACCGCGCCGTCCCCGAAGCGGCGTGGAAGCGGGACGCAAACCGCGGAGCGGATCTCGAGCGCCCTCACCGAGGGGGAGTCGGCGAGGCGCGCGTCGCGGGAGGCATCGTCGATGGAGAGGACGCCCGACGACGCGACCGCCCGCCAGAGCAGCGTCCTGCTGGGGGCCGGGTCGGCGCCCGCGGCCCAGGGGAACGCCGCCAGGACCTCTGGATCGCTCCGGGAACCCTCCGTCGGCCGCCGCACGAGAAAGGCGCGTTCCGCCCCGACCGCACCCGCGGCGATCGCGAGAAGCCAGCGCAGGGCCTCGATTGACGCTCCGTTGTCGTGCGGGCTATGCTCCCTCGTCACTCGCATGAACCCTCCTCGGACGTTCGCCATCCGACTGATCCCAGCCGCCGTGTGCTTGCTCGTCGCGGCGGCGGCGGACGTCATTCGCGCCGACGTCGTGACCCGACGCAACGGAACGCGAGTCGAAGGTCGGGTCGTCTCGGTCGACGCCGACGCCGTGGTGGTCGAGACCGACTCCGGCAGGACGCGCCTCCTCCGCTCGGACGTCGCCACGGTCTCGTTCGAGGCCGTGGCGCCCCCCCTCAAGGTCGAGATCCGCAACGTGCGCGCCGACGACGCCGCCGACCTGCTGGTCGAGGGGGAGGCGGTGATCGTGGACGCGCGCGAGGGCGGATCGTGGATCGACGTCACCTCGAAGCTCAAGGAGGGGAACAACCGCCTGGGGTTGCGTATCCGTAACGATCGCGGCACCTGGGCCTACCGCTTCCACGTCCGGATCAACGGCACCGTCGTTCCGGTGGCCTGCGGCACGCCGATGAAGCAGGACGACCCTTGCACGGCCTGGGGGCACTCCGGACTCGAGACGGGGACGTTCGAAGTGGGCCCGATCTGGCTGAACGTCGATCGCGCGCTCGGTCGCGCGGAGCTTCTGCCATAACGCGAGCCGCAGGACGGACGATCCGTCCCTGGCTGGAGCTGCCGCTCTGGGCGACGGCGCTCGCGTTGCTCTCCCCGCTCGTCCTGTACGCCGGCGCGGGGGTCATGCCGCTGCCGGCGCTGTACGCGATCGCGGGGGGGATCGCCCTGGCCCTCGGGCTGATCGGGACCCGGCTGCATGCCGCGCTGCTCTCCGACGCCCTCTCCGGCCGCGAAGGGGCGGGTCGGTTCCTGCTCGTCGCGGGGTTGTCGATCCTGGCGATCTTCCTGGTGCTCCTGGGGGCGGCGATCGCGCTGCTCTTGATCCTGAGGGGCGGATCGCCCAACTTACCGGTCTGACAGGAAGGTCGATGAGCTACTACCGCAATCCGCCGTTCCGTGGATCCGGCGTCCAATTGGGACTGCCTCCGATCACGCCGGTCAACCGGGCGCTGATGATCGCCTGCGGGGCGGTCTGGGCGGTCCAATTCGTCTCGGCCGTCTTCTTCAGGTCGGCGTGGCCCGACTTGTTGTTCGGGCTGAATCCGGCCGACGTCCTCTCGGGGTGGGTCTGGCAACCGCTGACGTACGTGTTCCTGCACTCCACGGCTTACCCCACGCATCTCCTGTTCAATCTGCTCGTCCTCTGGATGTTCGGGGGCGAGCTCGAGCGCTACATGGGAGGGCGCCGCTACCTGACCTACTTCCTGATCTGCGGGGGAGGGGCGGGGCTATTCGTGGTGGGGCAGGCCCTGTTGCGTGGAGGGGCGGCACTCGACTCGATCACGATCGGGGCCTCGGGGGTGGTTTACGGTCTGATCCTCGCCTACGGCGTCCTCTTCGCGGAGCGGATCGTCCTCGTCATGTTCGTCTTCCCGATGAAGGCGCGGACGATGATGTGGATCTTCTTCGCCATGGCGTTCCTTTCCAACCTGAGCCAGAGCCCGGACGGCATCTCGCACATCGCGCACCTGGGCGGCATGGTCGTCGGCTGGGTGTATCTCAAGAAGGCCTGGCGGCTCGGCGAGATCGCACGCGAGATCCGCTGGAAGCTCCGCCGGCGCAAGTTCAAGGTGATGCCGCCCGGCGACGATCGCTGGATCCACTGAGGGTCGATCCGGGACGGGACGCTACGGAACCGCCGGGAGCCGATCGATCATCTCGCGCACGAGCACGATCGCGTCCGACGAGAAGCCCCCGGCCTCGCGCTTGATGACCCGAAGCGCCGGGAAGTTCCCCGCTCCGTCATCGAACGTGTACCAGAGTCCGCCCGACCATTCGAACCAGACCGTGAGCCGGCCTTGGATCATCGTCGCGTCGACACGGCGCAACTCGCGGGCCCCGTCCGGAAGCGAGAACGCCACCCGGAAGTCGATGGGGACCGGTTCGTCCCGAACGCCCCAGACGCCCAGGAGCGGCGGCTCGCCCTCGACCCGCCCCGGAACCTCCGCGGCGAAGTAGGTGACGCCGCCGGGGGGTTCTTCCACGGCCGCCGTCGCGCGCGCCGCGCCGTCGCCGGACTGCACGCAATCGACGCGCGCCGGCTCGGGCCCGAGCACCAGGACCAGGTCGCCCGCGCGAAGCGAGGCCCGCGCGATCCGGTGCGAGGTTCCTTCCCGATGCGTCCAGAAGACGTGCAGCAACGCGCCGTCCGCCTTGATCCTCGGACGAATCCGATCGGGGTTGGGCGTGAGGAGCGGTTGCGCGGGCGTCCAGGCGTCGCCCTGCAGGGAGGAGATATAGAGGTCGAAGCCGACGCCCAGCATCCGCGTCCAGACCGCCACGGGGTTCCCCGTGAGCGGGTCGAGCGTCAGGCTGGGTTCGCCGTCGAGCCAGTAGTCGTCGGTGCCAGGGATCAGGGTGGAGGTGAGTTGTCCGGTGGGCGTCTGGCGCGTGTAGCGGATGGCGGTGCCGGGTCCCGGATACGCCGGCCAGAACTCCGACTGGACGCGATGCACCGTCCCGTCCGGGCCGATGACCCGATCGGCGGCCGCGAACACGTCGCCGCCGCCGAGGGCCGCGACGGCCAGCAGGAGGAGCGGGAGCAAAGCGCGCAGTGTTCTCATCGTTTCAGCGTGATGATACCGGTGACGTCCACCGCGGTGAGGAACTCCCGGAGGAGCGGAACCTCCGGGTGAAGGGACTGGAGCGCCTCGAAATGGCGGTCTCGAAGCTCGACGTCGCCGGTCCGGCTGCCGAGCTCTCCGAGGAGGTAATGGCAATTCTCCTCGAGATCGCGATAGTTTCCCTCGCGCGCCGCGTCGAGCGCGCGGGCTCCCCAGGCGCCGGCCTCGGGATAATCCCCGATCATGAGGTGCGCGTAGCAGAGGTCCTGAAGGCACTCGGCGGCGCAACGCCGGTCCCCGACGTCCCCCGCGATCTCGAGGGCCGTCGCGATGCGCGTGATCCCCTCCGCGTGCTCACCCTGGAGAAGGAGGCAATACCCCAGGTTCTCCTCGAGAATGGCGCGCTGGAACCGCACGTCTCCCGGTTGGGCGAGTCGGAGCGCGAGCGAGGTTTCGTATTGCCGGCGAGCCTCGTCGAGGCGGCCCTGCTGCAGCAGCACGTTGCCGAGGAGGGTATGCACCGGAGCGACGGCGTCGACGTCGTCGAGCTCGGCGGCCCGCTCCTCCGCCCGGCGGGCATAACTCAACGCCCGGTCGAGTCGGCCCTGACGCCGAAGGCTCGAGGCCAGGTTGTACGCGGCGGTGAAGGCGACTCGCGTGTCGCTGGCGCGCAGCAGCAGCGCCCGAAGCCCCTCTTCGGCGCCTCGCGCGTCGCCCATCTGAAGGCGGGTGGTGGCGATGTTGAGGTCGATCCGATCCGCCGCGTCGTCGTCGTCGGCTTCGATCGCGGCGTCGCGAGCCATGCGATAGGCGTCGAGCGCCTCTTCGAAGTCGCCGCGGCGCAGCGCGTCGTGGCCGCGTTCCTTCCACGACGTGCCGGCGGAGTGCGTCACGACTGCCTTGCCTCACCGGTCCGGCGCACGGCCTTGTACGTGACGTAGTCGAGAACGTCCTGCTGACCCTCGTCGTCGAGCGCCCGCACCAGTCGGAGGATCTCCGCCTCGCGCTCCGTCGGGGTCGTGGGCGGCGTCTCGTCGCGGAAGAACTCGCCGATCGCCATGCCAAACACACCGAGCACGCGGAAGAGGGTGTCCAAGGCGACCTTGTATTCGCCGTTCTCCATCCGGCAGAGGTCCGATTGCTGCACGCCGATGCGCTGAGCGAGCTCGGCCTGGGTCAAGCCGCGCTCTTTCCGGAGTTGCCGGATCTTCTGACCGACCAGAATCGTCTGACGGCGTCTTGGCACTCGAGGCGTCATTTCACCACCCCTTGCTAAAACCGAAAGCCCCGAAAACCCGCGTCCGCACTGGATTCCTGACGGACTTCGCCCTTGACGGTGCGGGCGGCGCCCCATAAACTCGCAGTACCGGGGGAAAGATCGCGCTTGCGGGAACGCTCCGACGAGGTCTCGCAGGCATGGGGGTGGGGATGCTCGCGGGTCGCGATTGCACCGTGACGATGAAACGTGGTCAGCACGTTTCCGATCCCCCCGCCAGACTGAAATTCTTCAAATCAAGCGTGTTGAACGTACGATGAACCTCCGGACTCGTCAAGGGGCTTTGCGAAGGCGTGCCACGACCCGGGCCGTTACCCTATGTTGGCCTCGGCGGGAACGCGTCTCCGACGCCGTTTGATCACGGGAGATCATGGATGGAATCGACCAGCGATCGCGGTTCGGTGCTGTCTCGCTACTTCGCGGACATCCGCGAGTACCCGCTTCTCACGAAGGAAGAGGAGATGCGGCTCGCGGAGGACGTCAAGAAAGGTAGCCGGGAAGCGCTGAACGGGTTGATCGAGTCGAACCTCAGCTTCGTGGCCAAGGTGGCCAGCGAGTACCGGAACCTGGGCCTGCCGTTCGAGGACCTCCTCAACGAGGGGAACATCGGCCTGATCGAAGCCGCCCATCGCTACGACGCGAGCAAGGGCACCAAGTTCATCACGTACGCGATCTGGTGGATCCGCAAGTCGATCCTGAAGGCGCTCAGCGAGCACTCGAACCTGGTCCGCGTGCCCAACTATCAGATGAAGAAGGTCCGCGAGATCCGCGACGCCGAGGCGTCCCTTCGCCGGTCCCTCGGTCGCGCCCCGGAGCGCGAGGAGATCTCGGAGCGGCTCTCCCGCAGCGTCACGAAGATCGACCAGGTGCTCCAGTTCAACCTCCGCGAGGTCAGCCTCGACGACAAGGTCGGCAAGGACAAGGACAAGCCGATCGCCGATTTCCTCGTCGATCCCGGGAGCG
Organism: Candidatus Polarisedimenticolaceae bacterium; assembly: GCA_036376135.1. Lineage (NCBI taxonomy): Bacteria > Pseudomonadati > Acidobacteriota > Candidatus Polarisedimenticolia > Candidatus Polarisedimenticolales > Candidatus Polarisedimenticolaceae > Candidatus Polarisedimenticolaceae bacterium. The sequence goes on from DASVAW010000167.1 coordinate 20,966, forward strand.
CGGATCCCGAGGCGGACCTGATCGATCGCGAGTCGAACTCCCTCGTCGGCGAAGCGATGGCGCATCTGACCGAGCAGGAACGCACGGTCATCGCGTACCGGTTCGGTCTCGCCGGCGGACCGCCGCTCACCCTCAAGGAGATCGGCGAGAAGATGGGGATCAGCCGCGAGCGCGTGCGCCAGATCGAATGCCAGGCCAAGGCGAGGCTGCGCAAGGTCTTCGCGCGCAAACGCGTGATGAAGGCCCCCTCCAAGGCTCCGTTCCCCGTCAGCCCGATGGAGCGGGGGGATCACTGAGCGCCAACGCGGGGTTGATCCCGCCGATCGCCGTCCCGTAGACTCCGCTCGGCGCGTCGCGCGACGCCGCCGACGAAGATGATCGACCACGACCCCAGGTCCGACGCGAACCGCTCCGGAGCGCCCCCGTGGGGAGCATTGTTCCGGTGCGTCGGTGTCGAAGCGGCGCTCCTCGAGATCTCCCGCTGGCTGGATCCCGACGCGGGCGTCGACCTTGCCGTCGACGTCGAGCCTGCGGAGGGGGTCCGCGATCCCTTCTGTTCGCGAATCTCGGGAAGTCCGGCGTGGGTGCTCAGCGCGCGACGCGGGGGTGTTCCGGACCGCGAGCTCGCCGACCGCGCCGCCGTGCCGCTCGAGGCCTGGCGAGCGTCACGCCTTTCCGTGGAACGGGTCACCGCGCGCGTGGAGGCCCGCGCGAGGGATCTCGAGGCGCTGCAAGCGCTGTCCCGGGCGATGTCCGAGTGCCGCTCCCCGGCGGACCTCCTGGCCGCCGTCGCCGCGGCCGTTCACGATCGCGTCGGGGTCGACGCTCTCGGATGGGTCGCGACGTTCGGGCAGGGGGACCCGCCGTTCCACCTCGCGCGGCCGCTCGGGAGCCAGGCCATGCGCACGCTGCGCGAGGTGGGCCGCCGCGGGATCGACGATCAAGGTCCCGGCCCGGGCGCGATCGAGGTGACGAGGCTCGAGTCCTACGACGCGAGCCGCGGTCCGCGCGAGGAACTCGATCCGCGCGACGTCCTGACCCTCCCGATCGTCCGGCGCGGCGGGACGGCGGCGAACCTCGTCGTCGTGACCCCGGAGCGCCCGGGGGAGCGGGCGCTGCGATTCCTGTACGGCGCCGCAAACCATCTCGCCCTCCATCTCGACCGCGTGCTGACGGTGGCCGAGGCCGAGCAGGGCCGATTCCGCTCGATCCTCGATTCGATGCGCCAGGCCGTCGTGCTCACCGACACGAACCTGCGCGTGATCCACGCCAACCTCGCCGGCGACCACCTGCTCGAGCGGCTCGCCGTCCCGCGCGGAGCGTGCCTGGAGCGCATCGCATCCCTCGTCCTCGAGCCCGCGCGGCACCGCGCCCTGGACGCCACGCCCGCTCCCGCGGCCGAGGCGCGCCTCGAATCCGGGGAGCGGCTGGCGGTGACGGTGTCCGCGGTTCGGGACGACGCGGGACGCGCCGAGGGACTCGTCGTCGTCCTCGACGACGTGACCGAGTCGCGTCGCATGCTCGATCAGCTCGCTCAGGCCGAGAAGCTGTCGAGCCTCGGACGGATGTTGTCGGGAGTGGCGCACGAGCTCAACAACCCGCTCACGTCCGTCCTGGGGTTCTCGCAGATGGCGCGATCGACGCCTCCCGGCGAGAAGCTCGACCGTCGTCTCCAGCTCGTTCACGACGAGGCGCGCCGCTGCCAGAAGATCGTGCAGAACCTCCTTCGATTCGCGCGTCGGCACGAGCCGGAGTGCAAGCCGTTCTCGCTCAACGAGGTCGTCGAATCCGCGGTGCAGCTGCTCGGGTACCAGCTCCGCGTCGACGGGGTCGCGCTGGGGCTCGAGCTGGACGCCCAGCTCCCGACGCTTCACGGCGACGCGCACGAGATCCAGCAGGTGATCGTCAACCTGGTCACCAACGCACACCAGGCGCTCAAGGAGCGCGGTCGCGGCGGCACCATCGTCCTGCGGTCCTCTTTCGCCGGTGCCGGGCGCGTCCGGCTCGAAGTGGAGGACGACGGCCCCGGCATCCCGGAGTCGATTCGCTCGCGGGTCTTCGACCCGTTCTTCACCACCAAGCCGGCGGGTCAGGGGACCGGCCTGGGTCTCTCCCTCGTCTACGGCACGGTGACCGCCCACGGCGGGACGATCGAGGCCGGCGAGCGGCCGGGAGGCGGGGCCAGTTTCCGGATCGATCTCCCGTGCGCGATGCGCGCGCGTTCGACGGAGCCGGAACCTGCGCTCGCGGACTCCTCGGCCGGCGCCCCGGCCCGGATCCTCGTGGTGGACGACGAGCGGGCCCTCGCCGAGATGATCCGGGAGGCGCTGGAACACGACGGGCACGCGGTGGTCACCGCCTGCGAGGCGGACGTCGTCCTCGATCGCCTCGAATCGGGGGCCTTCGATCTCGTCGTGTCCGATCTCAAGATGCCCGGGCTCGGGGCCGAGCGACTCTGGCAGGAGCTGCGCGCGCGCCGGCCGGGCCTCGAGCGCCACCTGCTCCTCACGACCGGCGACACGGTGAGCCGCGAGCCGGAGTCGTTCGCCGCCCGGGTCGGCGCGGATCTCGTGCACAAGCCGTTCGCTCCGGACGAGATCCGCCGGCGCGTCCGATCCTCCCTGGACCGACGTGTCGACTGATCCGGCGCGGCACCGGGTCGTCGGCACCGCCGGCCACATCGACCACGGAAAAAGCGCGCTCGTCGCGGCGCTCACCGGAACCCACCCCGACCGCCTGGCGGAGGAGCGGCGTCGAGGCATCACGATCGACCTCGGGTTCGCCGACTTCGAGACGTCTCCCGGTCGCGTCATCTCGTTCGTCGACGTACCGGGCCACGAGCGTTTCGTGCGGCACATGGTGGCGGGCGCCGGCGGGGTCGATGCGGTCGTGCTCGTCGTCGCGGCGGACGAGGGAGTCATGCCGCAGACGCGCGAGCACCTCGCGATCTGCCGGCACCTCGGGGTGGAGCACGGCATCGTCGCGTTGACGAAGGCCGATCTCGCTCCCGAGGACGTGCGACAGGTCGTCGCCCTGGAGGTCGAGGAGTTCGTGCACGGGACATTCCTCGAGGCGGCCCCCGTACTCTTCGTCTCGGCTCGGACCGGCGAGGGGCTCGACGCGCTCCGGGGGGCCCTCTCGACGCTGTTCGACATCGTCCCCGACAGGCGTGCCTCGGGGGTGCCTCGCCTTCCGGTGGATCGGGCCTTCACCATGCGAGGTTTCGGCACCGTCGTGACCGGCACCCTCGTTTCGGGAACGCTGCGGGAGGGTGACGAGGTGGAGCTGCTCCCCGGCGGGGCACGGGCACGCGTGAGGGGATTACAGGTCCATCGCCGCAAGACCGCGGAGGCATCCGCCGGCCGGAGGGTCGCCGTGAACCTCCAGGGGATCGACGTGGCCGCGGTGCCGCGCGGCACCACGCTTTCCGCGCCCGCGGCGTTGACGACCACCCGGAGGATCCGGGCGCGGGTCCGGCTGGAACCCGGCGCGTCGGATCGCCTCGGCCGTGGAGGGCTGGTCCGTTTCCATCAGGCGACCTTCGAGCGCCCGGCCCGCCTCCGGTTGCGCGAGGCCGACCCTGCGGATGGAACGCGCGACGCGGAGATCGTTTTCCGCGAGGACACCGTCCTGGTTCCGGGAGATCGGTTCGTTCTTCGGCGCCCCGCTCCCGTCGACACCCTGGGCGGGGGAATCGTCACCGACATCCGCCCGATCCGTTCGATCGCGGAGGGAGGCGTCGGTCATGCGGCCGCGCTGCTCCGACGCCTGGATGCCGCGGGGACCGGCGGAGTGCGATCGGCGGAGGTCGCCGCGGAGCTCGGGATGCGGTCCGAGGAACTCGAAGAGGTCGGAGCCGTCCTGGAGGCGGAGGGCCGGGTCGTCCGGTTCCCCGGAGCGCTCTTCGCCGGGGCGGCTTGGAGGCGTTGTGGGGCTGCGGTGATCGAGGCGGTCGAGGCGTTTCATCGTGCGGAGCCCCTCCGACGCGGCGCCTCCCGAGAGGAGCTGCGCCGCGCGGTCGCGCCGGAGATGTCCCCCGAGGCGTGGCGGCAACGGCTCGAGTCGCTGCGGGAGGCGGGGGAGCTCCGGCTGGACGGGGATCGGGTAGCGTCGGCGCGCCACACGGTGGTACTGTCGGGCGCGGACGGCGCGATCGCGGCGGCCCTCGAGGCCCGCCTTCGTGACGCGGGACTCGATCCTCCCGACACCGCGAGCCTGGTCGCGGAGCACGGCGGGGGGCGGGCGATGCGCCTTCTCGAGTGGCTGGTCTCGGAGGGGCGTTTGGCGCGCCTGAAGGACGGTCGCTTGTGCCATGCCGAGGTCCTCGCCGACCTGCGCGCCAGGCTCGCGGAGCGCGCCAAGGTCTCGAGGAAGATCGATGTGGCGGCGTTCAAGGAGTTGGCGGGGGTGACCCGTAAGAACGCCATTCCGTTGCTCGAGTTCCTCGATGCCGAGCGCTCCACGCGGCGCGTCGGCAACGATCGGGAGATTCTGATCTGACGGCGGCGGCGGGTCCTCCGCCGTGGGAGCACAGCATGGGCTCGTTGGGCTGGACCGAGATTCTCGTCCTCGCGCTGATCCTGATCCTGCTCTTCGGCGCCAAGCGCCTGCCGGACATCGGCCGGGGGCTGGGGGACGGCATCCGGGGGTTCAGGCAGGCGATGCGGGGTGAAGAACCGGGAGGCGACGCCAAGGGCGGGGATTCGAACTCCGGCACGAAGCCCTAGACGCCGACCGCGTTGACCGCCTTGGGCACCGCGGCGGCGCGGCGGCTCGTCGGCAGACAGCGGTCGGCGGCGGAGCGGCTCCGCCGCGAGCTCGCCCGCGCCGACGGGACGCTCGACCACTCCTACTTCCGCGCCTTCCGCCGGGACACCGGTCGCGTCGCCGAGCCCATCCCCCTCGAGGCGATCTTCGGCGCCGCCGCGGAGTCCGACCTCGTCTACCTGGGGGACTTCCATGCCGTCCGAGCGTCGCAGTCCTTCGCGCTCCGCGTCCTGACCGCCCTCGCCCGCGGTGCGCGGGCGAACGTCCTGGGCATTGAATTCGTCTACACCCGGCAGCAACGATTGCTCGACCTGCGCCAGCGCGGAGATCTCGACGAAGCGGCCTTCCTCCGGCGCATTCACTACGAGGAGGAATGGGGCTGGCCCTGGGAGGGCTACCGCGAGCTTCTCGACGGCGCCCGGGCGCTCGGCGTGCCCGTGGTCGCGCTGGATCGCGCACCGCGCGGAGGCGTCGATCGGATCGCCTCCCGCGACGACCACGCGGCGCGACGCATCGTCGCCTCGCTCCTCGAGCGGCCGGGCCATCGCATGCTGGTGTTTTTCGGCGAGAGCCACCTCGCAGGCAGGCACCTGCCGCGCCGCGTGCGCGAGCACGCGGGACGAAACGGAATCGCGCTGCGCGACATCCGGGTCTTCCAGGATCCGGATCGCGCGTACTGGTCTTTCGTGTCGGCGGGAGAACCCGTTCCGGATGCGGTCGCCTTCGGCGAAGGGGGCTACGGCGTCTTTCATACGGCGCCCCTGGCGAAGTACGAGTCGTACCGTCAGATCCTCGACCGCTGGAAGGGGGACCTGCCCGGCGACGAGGACGTGGATCTCACCCCGGCGGTCCACCACCTGATCGACGTGCTGCGCGGCTGGCTCGGGCTCAGCCGCTCCGCCAAGCTTCGCCACCGGGCCGGTTGGGAGGAGGAACTCTCCGACGCCTACCCCGAGGTGTACGGCGGAGGAGAGGCGTTGCGCCTGCTCGGTCCGATCCTCCGGGAGCACGGCCGCTCCGACGAGGAGGTGGGCGAGGCGCGGGAGCGGCTCGCCGAGCGCGGCGTCTTCTACGAGTCCCGCTCGAACACGATGTTCATCGAGCGATATGCCCCGGGGCGGACGGCCGGCGAGGTCGCGCGGTTCCTTCGAACCGCGCTCACCGGGCGGCTGTTTCAGGAACCGGAGCTCTCGGAGGCCGACCCCGTCGATCGCGCGTACGGTGCCGCCTACAACGAGGCGCTGGCCTACCTCGGCGCCCGGCTGGTCGATCCCGGCAGCGACGTGGTGACCCGGGACGAGCGGCGCGTGCTCGCGGGTGCGGCGGCCGGGGGCGTCGACGAGGCGCGCGTCCGCCTCGCCTGGATCGAGTCCCACCGCCGGTTCGAGGAATCGGGTGCGAACCTGCCGCCGGCGACGCTCACCGCTCCCCTGCGGGCCTCGCGGGCGCTCCGCCGCACGCTGGCACGCGACCTCGGGCACCGGCTCGGTCAGTCGTGGTTTGCGGCGGTCGCCGGAGGGCGCCTGCGCACCGCCGCGCTGCGCCGCATCTTCTCCGCGCCTCTGGATCCGCCCCGCGCCCGCGGCGTGGTCGTGCGCTGGCTGCGTCGGCTTCGCGGCAACCGCTGAAAGAAAAACGGCCGCGCCCTGGGGCGCGGCCGCGTGTCGATCGGCAGGGACGAGAGGGGATCCGTCGTTCCCTGACGCTCGAACACTCCCGGATTCGATCCGACCTCAGTCCCAGAGGACCGTGTCGGTCCAGACGGCGGTGTCGCCCCACAGGGCGGTTTCCGTCCAGACGGCGGTGTCGCCCCAGAGGGCGGTGTCCGTCCAGACGGCGGTGTCGCCCCAGAGGGCGGTGTCGGTCCAGACGGCGGTGTTGTCCCAGAGGGCGGTATCCGTCCAGACGGCGGTGTTGTCCCAGAGGGCGGTGTCGGTCCAGACGGCGGTGTCGCCCCAAAGTGCCGTTTCCTCGGCGAGCAGCTTGAGGTCCCACAGCACCGTGTCGGCCCAGACGGCCGTTTGCTCCGAACCGATCACGTCCCACAGGACGGTGTCGGCCCAGACGGCGGTGTTGTCCCAGAGCGCGGTGTCGCCCCACAGGGCGGTGTCGGCCCAGACCGCGGTCGACTCCTTGGCCCAGAGATCCCACAGGACCGTGTCGGTCCAAACGGCGGTGTCGGCGTGGGCCAGGTCGCGGAGGACCGTCGTGGAGGAGGAAGCAAGCGCGCGCAGCGCCCCGTCGCCGAAGATCGCGGTGGAGTACCGCGGCGGCACGACCGACGAGGCCAGACCGAATCCCCCTTCCGGATTGCGGACGACGACGGGGGAGGCGGTCGAGAAGCGGGTGGAGGTTAGCCCCTGCGAGAGAGAGAGGGCCTTGGCGAGGTTGACGTATCCGGATCCGGTGGCGAAGGCGGTCTCGCCGGCCACCGGCTCGGCGGTCTTCATCAAGACGGCCTTGATCTGGTCGTTGGTCAGCGCCGGATTCCGCTCCAGCAGGAGCGCCGCGAGACCCGACACGACGCCGGTGGCCTGGCTCGTCCCGGACAACTCGATCCGACCCGGAGCGACGACGCGCTCGGGGAACATCGCGGCCAACGAGCAGCCGGGGGCGAGGGCGCCGAGGAGTCGGTTGCCCGGCGCCATCACGTCAGGCTTCAGGACGTTGTCGCCGTACGAGGGACCGCGGCTGGAGTAACTGGTGAGCAGGTCGTCGGTGCGAACGACCGTGTCCTTGTCGTTCATCGCCCCGACCGTGAGGGCGAAGGGGTTGTTGCCGGGGACGTTGATCGTCCGGAAGCCGTCGCGGCCGCGGTTGCCGGCGGAGGCGACGACCAGAAGGCCCGATTTCCAAGCGCGGGTGACGGCCTGCGAGACCGGGTCGGTGCGCCACGACTCGGCGGGGGGGTAGCCGAGCGAGAGATTGATCACGCCGATCCCGAAACGGCGGCGGTTCTCGATCGCCCAGTCGATCGCGGCGATCACGTCGCTCGCGAAACCGAGGCCGTTGCCGTCGAGCGCCCGGAGCGAGACGAGCGACGCGTCGGGAGCGACGCCGCGCATCGATCCATTGCGGCCCGAGCTCGCGATGAGGCTCGCCACGTGCGTGCCGTGCCCGCGTCCGTCCGCGTCCCGCGCACCGGCGTCGGTGAAGTCGATCGCGGCGACGATCCTCGACCGCTCGAGCCCGGCGACGAGGCTGATGCCGGAATCCACGACCGCCACGGTCACGCCTTTGCCGGTCAGCCCGAGCACGCGGAAGGCCTCGATCGCACCCGTCGACTCGACTCCCGGGTCGACGTCGCTCGAGCCGGCGATGGTCCGGTCGGGGGAGATCCGGACGACTCGCGGGTCGGCCGCCAGCGCCTCGATCTCCGCGGCGGCGTACGTCGCGGCGAGCGCGCGCCCCGCATCGAGTCGACGGTGGCTGCGGCTCGCGCGGCGGGCGAGTCCGTCGACCGCCTTCGCGTCGAGCCCTTCGGCGTAGGAGACGATCACCCTCTGCTCGGCACCGCTCGACAGCGCCGTGGCGAGATCGTCTGAGATCTTGGAGTTGCGCGGCGCCGCGGCGATCGCGGTCAGCGAACCCAGCAGGAATGGGACCGCCAGGATCAGGGTCCGGATTCGGCGGGTCTTCGTCATGGTGTTGCCCCCTCTCGTAGCCACTTTTTCGGTGGTGGCCGACCCGGAGAAGAGCAACCGAAGGGCCGTGTGAGGAGAATTCGCAACTATCGAGTGGAACCCGTTTCAAATGTGCGATTTACGCCCATGCGCGCGCCTCCGAGTCCATCTCCAGTCGAGTCTCACTCTGAGACCTGGTGAGGCCGTAGCAGTTGGAAGTCGTTGTAAATGTGACAGTTAATGGATGATACCCGGAATGGGTCGGTGTCGTCTCACGGTGAGACGGCGTGATGTCGGTCCGGTGGCTCGAATGCAAAAGTCCCTCGTCCGACACTATGTCCGGCCGTATACTCCGCGTATTCAAGCTGAACAAAGCAGATGGTTGGAGTGGTGGAATGTACGAAACGAATCTCGATGTGGCGCGCAGGGTCTACCGGGCCCTGAAGACCCCCACGGACAATAATCCGCGCACCGACCCCATCCTCGCCTTCCATTTCAAAGGGAAGGACGACTACATCATGATGCGGTGCAACAAGAACCCCGAGGTGTCCATCAAGGGCAAGGGGCAGGAAGCGGGCGAGGTCAAGTTCTTCGCCTACAGCGACTTCTCGGAGCATCGCGAAGACGACGTCCTCTTCAGGCTCAAGGACGAGATCACGCTCATCGAGTTGTACCGGAAGGGCGCGATCGAGGCGATGTCGTTCAAGTCCTGGGACGAGTTCTCGCGGTGGCTCGATACGCTCGACGAAAACGGGGTGCAAATCTCCCTGAAGCTGCCCTGCCTTGTTTACGCGGCGGTCCGGCACCAGCAGCCGTCGATGCAGAACTTCATCGTCGAGGCGATCAAGAAGGCTCTGAAGACGGGCCTCGAGTAGCGGGCGGGAACGCGTCGATCGCCTCGCGCACCGCCCGTCCTTCGTCGGGGCCGCAGGCGGGATCCTCGAGTGCGCGCTCGAGCCTGGCGCGCAGCCGGTGCCACGCGGACTCGAGGGCGATCGGCCCCAGGCTCTCCCCCTCGGGCCCGATCAGCGTGACGGTCCCCGAGTCGAGCAGCGAGCGACCCTCCGAAGAGTCGGGATCGACGAGCCGCACCAGCCTGCGTCCCCATCGTTCTTCGATGGGACCGGCGCGTCCGGTTCCCGTGAGGATCGCCCGGAGCGTGCGCCCGGCGTGGTGTGTTCCTTCCACGCCCGGATCGTACCACGCGACGCGTGGGTTCACGGCAGGGTGGACCAGTCGGGGATCTGGGGGGGTGCCGTGGGTCGCGCGAAAAGATAACCCTGCGCGCAACGCACGCCGAGCTCCATCAGCGTCGCGAGCTCGTCGCGCTCTTCCACGCCCTCGGCGACCATCGTGATCCCGGTGTTCTGCGCGAAGCGCGTCATCGTCGCGATCAACTCGCGCTTGATGACGCTTCGATGCAGGTCTCGGACGAGCATCATGTCCGCCTTGATGAAATCGGGTCCGATCTCCGCGATCGCGTGCAGTCCGGCGTACCCCGCGCCGACGTCGTCCATCGCGAGGCGGAATCCCTGCTCGCGGAAGTGGAGCAGCGTCCGCCGGAACGCCGCGTAGTCTTTCACCGCCGCGTGCTCGGTGAGCTCGAGCACGACCTGGCGCGGACCGAGGCCGGCGGCACGTAGGCGGTCGAGGAAATCCGATCCCACCAGGTGCGGATCGTGGATCGCGTCCGGCTCGACGTTGAGGAAGAGGCACTGGTCCGGTTCGAGGTGCGGGAGCCCCTCGATCGCCTTGCGACGGCACAGTCGCTCGAGCGCCCACAACACGTCGTTCTCCTCGGCCGCCTTGAAGAGCATCTCCACGTTCTCGAAGCGGCCGACGCCCACGCGCGTGAGCGCCTCGTACCCCAGGACGCGGCGGCGCGCGAGGTCGACCACCGGCTGGTACACCGTGCGGACGAGTCCCTGGTCGAGCACGCGATGGAGCTGGACCGCGTGACGGCGACCTTCGCGCTCCTTGTCGCGCAAGGCGTCGGCAAACGCTTCCTGGAGCGCGCGGTGGACGCGACGCTCGAGGCGGATCGCCTCGTCGTGGTGGAGGAACGCGCCGCCGACGTAACAGCCGAACGACTCGGACGTCTCCCGCGACAGGACGCGGCCCAGGTGGGCGCGCAGGCCGCGCTTGAGGCGCATCCGCACGCGGGCGACGTCGGACGCGTCGATCGCGCGTCCGGATCGCGGAGGTTCGAGGAGGATCACGAAGGCGTTCCCGTTCACCGACGGCTCGAAGACGTGGTCGTCGCGACGCATGCGCTGCGATCGGTACGCGACGAGGAAATCCGCGACGTGGCGGATCGTGTCCTCGTACGCGCTCCAGCTCTGTGCGGGGTCGACCGATCCCGACCGCTGGAGAACGGTGACCGTCAGGATCGCGGCGCGGCGGTCCGGGTCGATGCGCGACCCGACCCGATCGAGCAGTTCGTCGAGGGCGGGAAGCGATTCGGGCGCGGCGGATGCCCTGTCGGCCGTGCGTGTCCGTCCCAGGGTCATGCGCCGCGCTCCGGCCCGGCCGAGGTGTCCCGGGAGCCGGCGCTGGGCGAAGGCACTTCGTCGCCGTCGCCGAAGTCCGTCCCCCGGTGGAGGAGGATCCGGTTCCGGCCGGCCGACTTCGCGCGGTAGAGCGCCTCGTCCGCGCGGCGGATGAGCTCGACGCCGTCGGTCCCGTCGAACGGGAACACGGCCACGCCGCCGCTGATCGACAGCGACCCGAGCGGCTGCTTCTCGCGATGGGCGAAGGGGTGCTCCTCGATGACGCGCCGGATCCGTTCCGCGGCCAGCAGGGCGTCCCGGGCGTCCGTGCGGGGCATCGCGACGACGAACTCCTCGCCGCCGTACCGGCACGCCACGTCGCCCGGGCGGAGGTTCTTGCGCAGGAGCGCGGCGACATCCCGCAGCACGTCGTCCCCTTCGACGTGGCCGTTCGTGTCGTTGTAGTTCTTGAAATGGTCGATGTCGAAAATGAGAACCGCGACGCGCTCCGCGGAACGCTCCGCGTCGTGGATCATCAGGCCGAACTTCTCCTTCAGGAAGTGGCGCTTGTTCATGAGGCCCGTCAGTCCGTCGGTGTGGGCCTGCACGCTGAGCTTCCGGTGGTTCTCGGCGTTGGTCATGGCGATCGACGCGAGGTTCGTCACCATCTGGAGCATCAGCTTCTCGTCGCGCGGCCGGATTCCGGGGTTCCCCAGGGTGAGGACGCCGACGACTCGATCTCCCCCCTCCTCGTGCTGCACGATCGGCCCGATCATGTCGAGCCGGAGCGACGGGTGGTTCTCGTCGATCGCGCGGCCCTCCGTGCGGGTGAGGTTCATCCAGTCCTCGGCGAGCATTTCGACCCCGGCCTCCGCGACCCAGCCGATCTTCCCTTCGCCGAACCGGACGCGTCGGGGCACGCTCGTGCCTTCGAGCCCGCGCTGGTCGGTGAGGAACATCTCCTTGGCGTCGCCGTCCTCGCCTGCGGCCCTGGCCTGGTACATCGTGATCTGTTCGGGCTCGAAGATCGCGTCGACGAGGCTGATCACGAGACGGGGGATCTGACGCGCGTCGATATCGGAGCGGTTGAGCTCGCGCACGACGTTCGGGAGGTACCGGGAGAGGTTCGACAACCAGCGCTGCTCGTTGCGCATCCGGTGGATCTGGCGGGCCTGCTCGCGCCCCTGCGCCTCGGCCCGCGAGATGTCGGCCCTCGCGCCGTCGAGCTCCTGACGGAGTCGGTTGGTGCCCAACCTTCCGAGGAAGAACCCTCCCGTCGTCCCTGCGGCGGCCGCGAGGACGATCAGGAGCACGGAGTCCAGGCTGAGCGACATCCAAATCCCCTCGTGCGCACAGGTCGTACGTCGACCTCGCGGCCGAACCCAAATGTGCAATCCGCGTTCCGAATAGGCAAGAGGAGTGCTACATATATATCTTCAATTCCGTCAAGGAGTTATCGGGCCGACGGCCGCGCCCCGTTGCGGGCGCGGCAAAATTGTGTCGGCGCGCGGCCTCGGCGCCGCCGCGAAGCGTCCCTTTTCGGGGGGAGGCGCCGATTCGCTAGTATTCCCCGATGCTCCGCGTCAACGAGATCTTCCATTCCATCCAGGGGGAGTCCACCTGGGCGGGCGCGCCGTGCGTCTTCGTGCGCCTCACCGGCTGCAACCTGCGATGCAGGTGGTGCGACTCGGCATTCGCGTTTTACGAAGGAACCGATCGGACGGTGGAAGAGGTCGTCCGCGAGGTGGACCGATTCGGGTGCGGCCTGGTCGAAGTGACCGGAGGGGAGCCGCTCCTCCAGGCCGACGTCCACGAGCTGCTCGGGCGGCTCGTCGACCGCGGATTCCGGGTGCTCCTCGAGACTTCGGGAAGCCTGCCGATCGAAGGCGTTCCCGACGGCGTCGCCCGGATCGTCGACGTGAAATGCCCCGCGTCCGGCGAGGTCGATCGGAACCGCTGGGAGAACCTCGATCGGCTCCGGGCGGGCGACGAGCTGAAGTTCGTGATCGCGGACCGGGCGGACTACCTATGGGCGAGAGAGCAGGTGGCGCAGCGTTCGTTGACGCGTCGTTGTCCGGTCCTGTTCTCCGCCGTCCACGACGTTCTGGATCCGGCGAGTCTCGCGGCGTGGATCCTCGAGGATCGGCTGGACGTTCGCATCCAGATCCAGGTTCACAAGGTCCTCTGGCCCGGGATCCTGCGAGGGGTCTGATGCACGAGGCGATCGTCCTGCTCTCCGGCGGACTCGATTCCGCCACGACGCTGGCCATCGCGCGGGCGGAGGGCTTCCGGGTGCACGCGCTGACGGTCGCTTACGGCCAGCGGCATTCGATCGAGGTCGAACGGGCGAGGGAGCTCGCTGCCGCGCTCGGGGCGGCGTCCCATCGGGTGATCCGCCTCGACCTGCGTTTCCTGCGCGGTTCCGCCCTGACCGATCCGCAGGTGCCGGTCCCCAAGGACCGGGACGGGGAGACGATCGGCAGGGGCATCCCCTCGACCTACGTGCCCGCACGCAACACGGTCTTCCTCTCGCTGGCCCTCGCGTGGGCCGAGACGATCGGGGCGGGCGACATCTACCTCGGTGTCAACTCCCTCGACTACAGCGGCTATCCGGACTGCCGGCCGGAATACCTCGCGGCGTTCGAGTCGATGGCCCGGCTCGCGACGAGGGCGGGGGTGGAAGGGAACCGCCTGACGATCCACGCGCCGCTCCTTCACGCCACCAAGGCAGAGATCGTCCGTCGGGCCGTGCAACTCGGAGTGGACCTCGGCCGGACGATCTCCTGTTACGATCCGGGGGCCCGCGGCCGACCGTGCGGCGCGTGCGACGCGTGCGTGCTGCGGGCCCGGGGATTCGCCGACGCGGGGCTCGAAGACCCCGCCTTGCTCGAAGGAGGGGACTAGCCGAGTTGTGCGCGACGCCGCGTGGCGTGGCCGCGGAGCTCGCGAGCGGCTTCGGCGGCGGCGCCCGCTTCCCCCGAGCTATGCTCGAGCCGGGCGGCGACGGCCTCGATCAACTCGACGTCCTGCCAGGCCCTTTCCTGCATCGCTCCCGCCATCGCGTTGACCGACGCGGCGAGCTCCTGGAGGTTGTCCCCGCGACGAAGGCGCAGGCGCGTGTCCAGGCGTCCCTCCCGGAGCCGGTCGAGGGAACGTCCGATCTTGAACGCGGCGCCGGCGGTCCGGTGGGTCTCGAGGATGCTCACGAGGAACACCCCCACCAGGAACACGAGTGAGCCCGTCGCGACGAGCCCGATCTGCACCCGGTCCTGGGCCTCGATCATCTCGCGCAGCTCCGGGGCGATCGCCTTGACGTTGCGGGAGCCCTCGCGGGCGGAGAAGACGAGGCTGAGGTTCAGGATGATGAGGAGCAGGAGCGCGACCGCCACGGCAAGGAAGGCCGCACGGTACTGGTACCCGCCGTCCACCACGAACCGCCGGCGGCGGAGCAGGTTCCGCAACGCCCCCGCAGGCTGCGCTAGGCTCGCTCCTGGGTCCGCCATGATCCGGCCCTCCGGCACCTGAAGATGGGGTCCCGGGGGGCGACCGGTCAAGCGACGTTGCCGTGGCGCGCTTTTCGGGGTTACGATGCGCCCGTTCCGGTGCCGCCGGACGGAGGAGCCCATGGAACAGAAGATCGTCGTCCACCTGCGGGGCGGCGGGATCCACAAGGGGATCACGCACGACTTCGACCCCGAGCGGGAGACGTTCCACCTCCTGCCGGCGGAAGGAGGGGGTGTTCCGTTCCGCGTGCGGTTGGACGATGCGAAGGCCGTCTTTTACGTGAAGGACTACCTCGGGAACCGGGACTTCATCGCCCGGCGCCATTTCGATCAGGTCCAACAGCACGGCCGCCGGGTCATCCTGACCTTCTACGACGGCGAGCAGATGTGGGGCACGATCGCCGAGGGCGACGAGGACAAGAACGGCTTCTATTTCTATCCGGCGGACGAGCGGGACAACAACATCCGGCTGTTCGTGCCGAGAAGCTCGCTCAAGGATCTCCAGGTCGTCGCCTGACGGCGTGAAGGAGGCTGCTTGAACAAGGCGGAACTGACCGACAAGCTGGCGATCAAGACGGGGCTGTCCCCGAAGGACGCCCGAATCGTCATGGATGCGCTCTTCGACCCGGATCCCAAGATCGGCCTGATCGCCGAAGCCTTGATCGGCGGCGACAAGGTGGCGATCAGCGGATTCGGCACCTTCGAGGCGCGGGCCCGCAAGCCGCGGTCGGGGCGCAACCCGCACACGGGGGAGACGCTCGAAATCCCCGCGACGCGGGCGCCGGCGTTCAAGGCCGGTAAGCCCCTGAAAGAGACCCTCAAGGGCTGAACGCCTGGCGGCGCCGCACCGCCGCCGGGCCTGCCTTCCCGATGGCCCCCCGAAGCCGATCCGACGCAGGGTCCGGCGGCGCGACGCGTCGCCGGAAACGGAGGTGGGTCCGTACCCTGCTGCTGGGCGTTGCGCTGCCCGTCGTCGTGGTCGGCACGATCGTCGGCGTCGTCCTTTACGTCGAGATCTCGCGGACCTTCGAGGGTCGGGTCTGGACCCTCCCGTCGAGGATCTACGGCGAGCGCCTGGTCCTCCTCCCCGGCAGCGCGATGTCGCCGGCGACGCTCGAAGACCGGCTCGAGCGGATGGGGTACGCGAAGGTGGACGGGGAGCCGGCACGGCCCGGCCAGTATCGCCGGCGGACGTCCACGCTCGAGGTGCACCTCCGGGCGTTCGACACGGGAGGCAAGCCGCTCCCGGCGCGGCGTGCCCGGCTCCGATACGCCGGGCGCGCGATCGCTTCGATCGACGACGGGAGGGGTCGCGGGCTCGGCCGGCTCGAGGTGGAGCCGGAGCTGCTCTCGGTCGTCTTCGGCCCCAGGCAGGAGGAGCGCAGGATCGTCCGCCTGAAGGACGTCCCCCCGGGATTGATCGAAGCGGTGTTGGCCGCCGAAGACGAGCGGTTCTTCTCCCACGCCGGCTTCGACCCCGTCGGCATCGCCCGGGCCGCGTTCGCGAACCTCCGCAGCGGCCGGATCGTGCAGGGCGGCTCGACGATCACCCAGCAGACGGTCAAGAACCTCTACCTCGGACAGGAGCGCACCGTCTGGCGCAAGCTGCGCGAGCTCGCGATGGCGGTGATCCTCGATCTGCGTTACCCGAAGGAGCGGATCCTCGAGACCTATCTCAACGAGGTGTACCTCGGGCAGCGCGGCTCCGTCGCGATCTGCGGCATCGAGACGGCGTCGCAGTTCTATTTCGGCCGAGGGCTCAAGGATCTCTCCACCGCCGAGGGAGCCCTGCTTGCGGGGCTCATCCGGAGTCCGGGATCGAACAATCCGTTCGCCCATCCCGAGCAGGCGATCGAACGCCGGAACCAGGTCCTCGACGCGCTCCACGACGCGGGGAAACTCGACGAGGCCGCGTGGAAGAAGGCGAAGGCGGAGCCGCTCCGCCTCGGCAGCGGCGGCGCCGGATTCGCCCGGGCTCCGTACGCGGTGGAGCTCGTTCGCGGCCAGCTCGCGGAGGCGTATTCCGCGCAGGAGCTCGCCGAGGAAGGCCTCGAGATCTTCACGACGCTCGACACCGATCTCCAGCACGCGGCCGAGCGCGCCCTGCGCGAAGGGCTCGAGCGGCTCGAGCGCGACCTGCCCTCCGTCCGATCGCAGGTGCGACGCCGGCGACTCCAGGGTGCCGTCGTCGTGCTCGATCCGAGCAACGGCGCGGTGCTCGCCCTCGTCGGAGGCCGCGACTATCGCGAGAGCCAGTTCAACCGCGCGCTGCAGGCGGAGCGCCAGCCCGGATCGTGCTTCAAGCCGTTCGTGTACCTCGCGGGCCTCGAACGGGCCCAGCGCGGCGAGACCGGACTGACCGCCGCGACGGTTCTCGACGATTCGCCGTTCGAGATGGTCTCGGGGGGAAAGACCTGGTCGCCGATGAACTACGACGGCGAGTTCCGCGGACCCGTGTCCGCGAGGCAGGCGCTCGAGCAGTCGCTCAACGTCCCCACCGTCCGCGCCGCGCAGGCGATCGGACTCGAGGCGGTCGTCGACGTCGCGAGGCGTTGCGGCATCGCGCGGCGCCTGGAGCCGTTGCCGTCGCTCGCGCTCGGCGCGCAGGAGGTCACGCCGATCGAGCTCGCGCGCGCCTACGCGACGCTGGCCAACGGCGGCGTGCGGCCGTCCCTCACGGCGGTGCGGGAGGTGGACGCGCCGGGAGGGCGACGCCTCGATCGCGTCGCGCCGAAGGCGGAGCGCGCCGCGACGCCGGAGGCGACGTGGGTGCTCACGAACATGCTCGAGGGGGTGCTGGCCAGGGGAACGGCGGCCTCGTCTTCGGCCTTGGGCTTCACCGGAGCCGGTGCCGGGAAGACCGGCACCACGGACGACACCCGGGACGCCTGGTTCGTCGGCTACACCCCCGACGTGCTCGCGCTCGTGTGGGTCGGCTACGACGACAACTCCAAGACCGGAATGACCGGGGCCGTCGGCGCGTTGCCGATCTGGGTCGACGTCCTCGACGCGGCCTCCCATCGGCGTTCCTCGCGCGCGTTTCCGCCTCCCCCCGGCGTGTTCCCGGTGGAGGTCGATCCGGAGACCGGGGACCTGGCCGTGGCCGGGTGCCCGACCCGGGGGCAGGAGTGGTTCATCCAGGGGACGGAGCCCCCGCCCTGCACGCAGCACGAAGGGGGGTTGTTCCGCTGGTTCCGGAAGCTGTTCCGCAAGGACTCGGTGTGACCGGCACTAGACGCGGAGGCTTCCGGGAACGTAGGAAACAGACGTGATCCCCCAGACCAGCCGCAGCAGCCAGCGAGGGCTGACGTTCGTCGAGCTGCTCACCGCAGCGGCGATCCTCGCCATCCTCGCCGGACTTGCCATGCCCACCCTCCGCTGGGAGGAGAAACGCCGCAAGGAGGTCCAGCTCAAGATGGCGCTCGAGTCCATGCGCGGGGCGATCGACCAGTACAAGAAGTTCTTCGACGAGGGGCGGATCCAGCAACAGGACGTCGATCAGTGGGGGTACCCGCTGTCGCTGGAGGAACTGGTCGAGGGAGTCGAGCTTACGGGAGAGGAAGCGCTGACCAAGAAGTCGATGAAGTTCCTCCGCCGCATCCCCGTCGATCCGTTCACCGGCGAGGCGACCTGGGGGATGCGCTCCTATCAGGACGACTGGGACTCGGACTCCTGGGGAGGGGAGAACGTCTACGACGTCTACAGCCTGTCGGATCGAAAGGCGCTCGACGGGACGTACTACAAGGACTGGTAGAAACGACGAAGCCCGGCTCAGCCGGGCTTCGCGCGTCGCGAATCTTGGTGCCGAAGGGGGGATTCGAACCCCCACGCCTCGCGGCGCCACCCCCTCAAGATGGTGTGTCTACCAATTTCACCACTTCGGCAAGGACGTCGGAATTCTAGTTCCCCTGCGGGGTCGGCGTCGACGGCGCGGGGGGCGCCGGCGGAGCCGGGGCGGACGGCGCGGGCGCGGTCGGTGCCGGCACGCTCGTCGCCGGAACCTGATCGAGCACCGAGCCGGTGCCGGAGGCGCCCGAAGACGCCATCATCGAGAGCGCGAACGACGTGAGCATGAAGACGATCGCGCCGATCGTCGTCATCTTCGACAGGAGCGTCGCGGCGCCGCGCGCCCCGAACGCCGTCTGGCTGCCGCCTCCGCCGAAGGCACCCGCGAGATCGGCGCGTTTGCCGGTCTGGAGCAGGACGACGCCGATCAGGAGCAGGCAGCAGGCGACGTGAACGACTATCAAGAGACCGTAAAGCATGCGATTCCTCGGAAAGCCCCGTCCGGAGCCGGGGGAGCCTAGCACGCCCCCGGAGCGGCGGGCAAGGCTGCGCGCACGATGCCGAGGAAGCGGGCAGCGTCGAGCGAGGCCCCGCCGACGAGGGCGCCGTCCACCTCCTCCAGGGCGAGGATCTCGACGGCATTCTGCGGCGTCACCGAACCGCCGTACTGGATCCGGATCCGCTGCGCCGCCTCCCCTCCGAACATCCCGGCGAGTCGTCCGCGGATGAGGCGATGGACTTCGGCGATCTGCTCGAGAGTCGCCACCCGCCCGGTGCCGATGGCCCAGACCGGCTCGTAGGCGACGACGAGACGATCGGCCTCGGCCGCCGGGACCGCGGCGAGGCCGAGCCGCATCTGGCGCTCGACCACCTCGAGGGTTCCGCCGGCAAGCCGTTCTCCCTCCGTCTCGCCCACACAGACGATCGGGACCAGGGCGTGCCGGAATGCAGCGGCCACCTTTCGACGGACGTCCTCGTCGGTCTCGCCGAGCAGGTGTCGACGTTCGGAGTGTCCGAGGATCACGAACGAGGCGCTCATCGAGGCGAGCATCGCCGCCGAAACCTCTCCCGTGAACGCGCCCACGTCCTCCCAATGGACGTCCTGGGCGCCGACCTGGAGCGGGGCACCGTTTCTGGCGTCGAGGGCGGCACGCAGGAAAGGAAACGGGGGCGCGATGCCCACGTCCACGCCCGCGAGGTCGCGCGTCCCCGCCGCGACCTCGCGGGTGAGCGCGGCGCACCTGGGCTCGTCGAGGTTCATCTTCGAGTTGCCCACCACGAAGGGCCGACGGCGCGAAGGCGTCACGGGCGGTCGTCCAGCGCGACGACGCCGGGAAGCGGCAGGCCGGACAGGAACTCCAGCGAGGCGCCGCCCCCCGTCGAGACGTGGGTCATCTTCGACGTGAGGCCGAACTTCTCGACGGCGGCGGCGGTGTCGCCGCCGCCGACGATCGACACCGCTCCGGAGCGCACGAGCGCCTCGCCGACCCCGCGCGAGCCGGCCGCGAAGGCGTCGACCTCGAACCGGCCGAGGGGGCCGTTCCACAGCGCGGTACGGCAGCGCGAGAGCGCGTCGGCGAAACGCGCGACGGTGCGCGGGCCGATGTCCATCGCCGCCTCGTCGTCGCCGATCGCGACCCCCGTGGTCGTTCGAACGTTCGTGTCGTCGCCCCCCACCGCGACGACGTGGTCGCCGGGAAGGAGCAGGAACTTTCCGGCGTCGCGCGCGCGATCGAGGAGCTCCCTGGCGAGCTCGACCTTCTCGGCCTCGAGAAGGGACTTTCCGGTCGCGATTCCCTGCGCCTTGAGGAAGGCGTAGGCCATGGCGCCGCCGACGAGGAATCCGTCGACGCGGGGGAGGAGGTTCTCGATCAGCTCGATCTTGTCGGAGACCTTGGCGCCTCCGAGGATCGCGACGAAAGGCGTGTCGGGATGCTCGAGGAGCTTTCCGAGGTGCTCGAGCTCGGCCTCCATCAGGAACCCGGCGGCGGCCGGATGCAGCACGCCGGGGACCCCCGCCGTCGAGGCGTGGGCACGGTGCGCGGAGCCGAACGCGTCGTTGACGTACAGATCCCCGAGCCCGGCGAGCGCCGCGGCGAACCCCGGGTCGTTCGCCTCCTCCTCCTTGTGAAAGCGGAGGTTCTCGAGGAGCAGGCACCCTCCCTCGGGGACCTCGAGCGCCATGCGCGCGGCGACCTCGCCGACGCAGTCGGGCGCGAAGGCGACCGTGCGGCCGAGCAGGCCGGCGAGGTGCCGCGCGACCGGCTCGAGCGAGTACTTCGGATTCGCCTGGCCTTTCGGACGCCCGAGATGCGAGGCGAGAACGATGCGCGCCCCGGCCTTCGACAGGTGCTCGATCGTCGGGAGCGACGCCCGGACGCGGGTGTCGTCGGTGACCTTCCCGGAATCGAGCGGCACGTTGAAGTCGACCCGAACGAAGACGCGTTTGCCTCGGACGTCGCCGAGCTCGCGAACCGACAGCTTCCGGGCCATGAGGATCCTCCGGGGCGCGGTCAGCGCCCGAATCGCGCCCGGGCGGGGCGCGGCCGCGCGGGGGGGAGGACGGCCTCGAGCGCGCGGCGCTGCTCGGGACCGAGCGCGCGGAACAACCGGCTCGTGCGACGGATGCGCTCGCGGCGCATGATCGCGCGGACGGTCGTGCCGATGCGCTCCCGGATGTAGCGGTCCTCGCGCGACCATGCGCGGAGAAGCTCGGGGAGCTCGTCCCTCTTGCCGATCAGCTCGACGGCCTCGATCGCCTCGGGCTCGAGCCGGATGTCTCCCGCCGAGAGCATCTCGCGGAGGTCCTGCACGGCGCAGCGGCTGCCGACGCGGGCGAGCTCGAGGTGCGCCTTCGCGCGGACGCGGACCATGGGATCGAAGCCGTCGGCGTTCGCTCCGTTGCGGGCGCGCAGGCGCTCGATCACGTCGCGGATCCGGTAGACCAGGGACTTCTCGCCGGACGATCCCGCGACCTCGAGCAGGACGAGCAACGGCAGCGGCTCGTCCACGTGCTCGAGGGCGAAGGCGAGGGCGCGGACGTGGCGGGGCGCGAGGGCCCGCAGGGCGAGGCCCGCACGGGCGCAGAACTCCGGATCATGGGCGTGTCGCCGCATCGCCTCGACGAGCGGGACGATCGCCGACGCGCCGCATCGCGCGAGCTGGCGCACCGATTCGTACCAGACGGTGTACGACGGGCTCGCGAGGCGGGAGACCAGTCGCACGGGCGGCACCCGTCGCGTCCGTCGCGGCGCGAGAAGCGCCTCCTCGACGTCGGCGGCGCGACGGGATACCTCGGGGGAAGCATCCAGACGCAGCCGACGGACCAGAGCCCGGCGCTCCGCCCCCTTCAGGAGCGGGATGAGCTCGACCGCGACCAGGCGCAGCTTCCCGTCGGCTCCGGAGTCGACGAGCAGGGCGAGAACCGGGCGAAGCGCGCCGTCCTGTCCCGCCTCGCAGAGCTCGAGCAGCCCCTGGAGGGCCACGACGCGAAGCTCGGAGCTCCGCTCGCGCGTGAGCGCGCGCTCGAGGGCGGCGACCGCCTCCGGCGAGGGGAACCGCGCGATCGAGCGCAGCGCCACTTCCCGCAGCCGGGGGTCGCGGTCGACGAGCATGCCGGTGAGCGCTTCGCGGCCGCGAGGATCCTGGGTGAGGGCCAGAAGCGGCATGGCGTTCGCCCGGGTCCGCGGATTGTCTCCGTCGAGCGCTTCGATGAGCGCCGGGACCGCGCGGGAGCCGAACAACGCGAGCCTCGCGCGCGCGTCGTCGACGCGCGACGCCGAGCGGCTTCCGAGCCGTCGGACGAGTTCGGGAATCTCGTTTGCCCTGGGCGGAAGCGTCATCTAGAGTTCGTCCGCAACCCGAACCGCGCCGACGAGGTTCGGTTCCGCAACGGGTTTCGACCGAGGAATACCGTGCCGGAAAACCGCGGGATTATGAGTCGCCTCGCAGGACGCGTCAACCGTCGCGAACGCTCCTGCACATTGATCGCGGTCATGCTGGCCTCCGCGACGTTGGCATCGTCCGGCTGCGGCGGCGATCGACGCGCGGATCGTCTCTACCGCGAAGCCTCCGAGCTCGTCGAAAAGGGCGATACCGCGGCCGCCGTCCCCAAGCTCGAGGAAATTCTCCGCGACTACCCGGACAGCGAAGCGGCGTCGAAGGCCCGTCGCGAGGTCGTCCTGTACCGCGGGCTGTCGGAGGCGGTCGCGGCGTATCCCGTGCGGCGCGCGCGCGATGTCATGGTGCAGACCGCCCGCGCGCTCGAACGATACCGGGCCGGCCGCGGGGCCGCTCCCGACGCGCTCGACGCCCTCGTGCCTTCCTTTCTCTCGGAGGCCCCCGCCGATCCGTGGGGACGCTCCCTCGAGTACCGGAAGACCGCCCGCGGTTATCGTCTCGCGTGCCTTGGCTCCGACGGGGCGCCGGGCGGCGAAGGCGATGCGGCGGATCTCGTCGTCGAGAATGGAGCGTTCGTGAGGGTCGCGCGATGATCGCGGCGTGGCTCCTCGCGGCTGCGGTCGTCGCGCCGAGGTTCGCGGTGGCCGTCCTTCCCAACGGGACGGAGTTCGCGCTCGAGGTTGCCGCCGACCCCGAATCCCGGGCACGGGGGTACATGTTCCGCGAGAGCGTCGGCCCGAAGGAAGGGATGGTGTTCGTCTTCGACTCCCCCGAGCGGCAGGGCATGTGGATGAAGAACTGCCGCGTCCCGCTCGACCTCGTCTGGCTCGACGGCGCGCGGCGCGTCGTCCACGTCGCCGAGAACCAGCGGCCCTGCCCCAGCCAGGGCCCGTGCCCGGTCGTCGAGTCGATGCGACCCGCCCTGTACGTTCTGGAGTTCGCGGGGGGGACCGCCCGCCGCGAGGGATTGAGGATCGGCGACACGATCGCCTTGCTTTCGGATCCGCCCCTCCGATGAAGGCTCGGTTCCTCGCGGTCGCGCTCCTGCTCGCTCCGTGGGCGGTCGCGGCCGACCCCGTCGTCGTGCAGGGGGCGGACCTCAAGCTCCTCGGCGAGGTGAAGGCGATCGCCTCGCGCGTCGCGGGACTCCTCGGGATCCGGGACGCGGGGACCCCGGCCGCGATTCGAGCGGACGCTGCGGCGCGTCGCGCGCTGCTCGAGGCGGCGGAGTCACTCCCGGCCGAGCGGCTCGCCGCCCGCGGAAGGTCCTGGGAGGATCTGGGGCTGGGGGAGCGGGGCCTGCCCGCGCGTCTGCGACGGATCCTCGCGGAAGACCTCGAGGGGGCGGCGCTCGACGGCGACGGCCGCCGCCTCATGGTCGATCCCGGCCGCTTGAGCGACGCCGATTTCGCGCCGGGCACTCCCGGAACCGACGCGGCCTCGCTGCTCCTGGTCGCCGGCGTTCGGCCGGACGAGCCGATGCTCGCCCACTACGTCGACCACGCAAGGGCGGGGTGGACCGCCGCGCGGTTCCCGGACACGACCGACGCCTGGCTCGCCGCGGCGGCCTGGGCCGAGGGCAGGGCCAATCTCGCGGCGCTGTCTCTGCTCTTCGAGGGGGTCGGCCTGATCGATGCCGTCGCCGACGGCAAGGTCGTTCCGTCTTCGGTGCTCGGCGGCTCGCTGGTGCCGGAGCCGTTCCAGACCGGCTCCCCCGTCGAGCGCGCCCTGCTGTTCTTCGTCTATGAAGAGGGATTTGCGCAGGCCGCATTGCGGCTCAAGGCGGGAGGGTTCGGCCGCATCGTCTCGGAGGCCGGCGTCCGCCGGACGACCCGGGACGTCCTCCACCCCGATCGGGCCCCTTTCGGGGGGGACCTCCCCGAGGTTCCGCCCCCCCCGGCGGGGTTCCGCGTCGCCGACCGCGACGTACTCGGGGAGCAGGGGATCATCACCGTGATCTCGACGTTGACCGGCAAGGACAACCTCGGATTGCTCGCGGGGGACGGTTGGGCCGGCGACGTCCTCGTCCGTCACGAACCGGACGCCGGCAACGGGGATGGGTACACCCTCTGGGTGGTCCGCGCGGTGGACGAGCCGAAGGCGACCGACTTCGCGTACGGCGTGCTCCGCGGGTTCGAGGAGCGGTACGCAGGCCTCAAATGGGAGGGGGATGCCGCCTCGAAGTCCCTCCGGTCGGCCGACCGGATCGTCCGGTTCCGCCGGAACGGAACGGTAATTCGGATCCGGATTGCGTCTCCGACGGTCGATGCGGCCCTCGAAAAGTCGTCGGTCGAAAGCGCGCCGCGGCGCGCTCCGAGCTCCACAAAGTGACGGAATTAAAAGAATGGGACCGTTTCGTGAGTTGACGGCCCGCGGAACCTCCCCGTACCCTTACCCCCGATGAAATGGATCACCCGACCCTTCGCGACCCTCACCGTGCTCCTGGCGGTTGTCGCCGCGACCTTCTTCGCGGGACCCTCCTCCGAGCCGATGGCCGCAGCGCCGGTGCGCCAGCAGACGCTCGCCCTCGCCGGTGGGTTGCCCGACTCCTGGGAGCACCGGGCGATCGCCTGGCTCGACGCCCAGAGGGGCATCCCGATGTCGCGGACCGAGTTGGGCTCCCTCGTCCGGCTCGTCGACCGCACCGCCGAGCGGTTCGAAACCGACCCCCTGATGATCCTCGCCGTGATCCAGGTCGAGAGCCGTTTCGACCCCTTCGCGGTTTCCCCCCGCGGCGCCCGAGGGCTCATGCAGGTCCGTCCCGAGACCGCCCGGGAGATCGCCCCCCGACTCGGGATCGAGTGGACCTCGGACGACCTGCTCTTCGATCCTGAGGTGAACGTCCTGATCGGCACGTGGTACGTCCAGCATCTGCTCGAGCGCTTCGACGGCAACCTCGACGCGGCGTTCGCGGCTTACGAGGCGGGGCCGGGACGCATCGAGGGGCACCTCGCGCGATCGTCGGAGGTGCCGCTGCGCTACGCCGATCGCATCTGGAACGTCCTCGTCGCGCTGCAGACCCAGATCGCCGCCTGACGCGCTTTACCCCGTTCGGACCGCTGTGGTAGCGTGCCCGCCCTTCGCGCGCGCTAGGAGTCACGCGGGATGAATCCGTTCGGGGACCAGCTCCTCAACGTCGTCACCTTTCTGCCCCTCGTCGGGGCGCTGCTCCTGTTGCTGCTCCCCGGCGAGCGACACGGGTTGATCGCCAAGGCCGCGACCGCGATCGCGGGTCTCGGTTTTCTCGTGAGCCTGCCGCTGTGGTTCGGTTGGGCCAAAGCACCCGTCGATGCGCACGGGTTCCGGTTCGTCTTCGAGATGGACTGGATTCCCTCGCTGGGGGCCCGGTACCTGGTCGGCGTCGACGGCATCTCGATGCTGCTGGTATTGCTCACGACGTTGCTCGGCTTCATCGCGATCCTGGCCTCGTGGACGGCGATCCACCACCGCGTGAAGGAGTTCTACGTCTTCATGCTCGTCCTGCAGACGGGCATGCTCGGCGTGTTCGTCAGCCTCGACGCCTTCCTCTTCTACGTGTTCTGGGAGGTCGTGCTGATCCCGATGTACTTCCTCATCGGGATCTGGGGCGGCCAACGCCGCCTCTACGCCGCGGTCAAGTTCTTCCTCTACACGCTGTTCGGCTCCGTGCTGATGCTGCTCGGGATCCTCGCCCTCTACTTCTACCACCACGCGATGACCGGGCTGTACACCTTCGACATCCGTCAGCTCCAGGCGATGGGGTCCTGGACCGACTGGTTCGACCTCCAGAAATGGGTGTGGGTCACCTTCTTCATCGGCTTCGCGATCAAGGTCCCGATGTGGCCGCTGCACACGTGGCTCCCTGACGCTCACGTCGAGGCGCCGACGGCGGGCTCGGTGATCCTCGCGGGCGTCCTCCTGAAGATGGGGACCTACGGGTTCCTGCGCTTCAGCCTGCCGATGCTCCCCGATGCGACCCGCTACTTCCTGCCGTGGGCCCTGGGCCTGTGCGTCGTGGGGGTGATCTACGGCGCGATGGTCGCGCTGATGCAGAAGGACTGGAAGAAGCTCGTGGCCTACTCGTCGGTGAGCCACCTGGGCTTCTGCATGCTCGGCGCGTTCGCGCTCAACCACCAGGGGATCACCGGCTCGGTCCTCCAGATGATCAATCACGGTCTGTCGACCGGGGCGTTGTTCCTCCTCGTCGGGATCGTCTACGAGCGCCGGCACACCCGCGAGATCGCCGAATACGGAGGGCTCGCCAAGGTCATGCCGTGGTTCGCGGTCTTCTTCCTCGTGATGACGCTCTCCTCGATCGGCATGCCGGCCCTTCCCGGGAACGGATTCACGGGAGAGTGGACGATCCTCGTCGGCGTGTTCCAGCTTTCCGACAAGGCCTGGGCGGTCCTCGGCGCGACGGGGATCGTGCTCGGGGCGGTGTACATGCTCTGGCTCTACCAGCGCACCGTCTTCGGGAAGCTCGACAACCCCGAGAACGAGAAGCTCTCCGACCTGAGCGCCCGCGAGGTCGCGACGCTCCTTCCGCTCACCGTGCTCGCCTTCTGGATCGGGCTCCATCCCGCGCCCTTCTTCAAAGTCCTCGACGAGCCGGTCGCCAAGATCGTGCAGCAGGTCGAGAAGACCTGGACCTACCCCGCCGCCGGGCTGCGCGCGGAGCGATGACGCGGCCCGTCCGCTTCGCCCTCTACGCGTCCGGCGTCGCCCTCGTGTCCGCGATCTCGATCGCGATGGGGGTGTCCGCCGCCGGGGGGGCGGTCGGCTGGGCCTTCTCGGGGTGGGCCGCGGCGGCCATCCCCGGGATTGTCGGCGGGGCCGCGCTCGCCGCGACCCTCGGACGGC
Source organism: Candidatus Polarisedimenticolaceae bacterium (assembly GCA_036376135.1). Classification (NCBI taxonomy): domain Bacteria; kingdom Pseudomonadati; phylum Acidobacteriota; class Candidatus Polarisedimenticolia; order Candidatus Polarisedimenticolales; family Candidatus Polarisedimenticolaceae; species Candidatus Polarisedimenticolaceae bacterium. The sequence goes on from DASVAW010000167.1 coordinate 47,873, forward strand.
CCGGCACCGGTTTCCTGATCGGGCTGTTCGGGACGATGGTCTTTCGGGCGCTCGGGCTGATCGCCGTGCTGGCGCTCGCCCGCACGAGCGCGGAACCGGCGCTGCGGGACGCCCTCGTGGGGTTCGCGACCGGGCTCGTGCCGCTGTTCGTCTTCGAAGCGGCGTGGTTCCTCCGAGCGTCCCGGGGAGGCTCCGTCGAGCCATGAGTCCGCTTGACATTCCTGCTAAATTGTTCGGCCGCGAACGACTTTTGTGAGGAACGCTCCGCAAGGCCCCCGAGGGACGTCCGGGTTGAGCCTCGGTCGCGTCGCGGGGCTGGGCACGGAACTGCTGGTCGCCGTCGGGTTGGGCCTGCTCGTGGGCCGTTGGCTGGATGGGAAGCTGGGGACGGCGCCGTGGCTCCTCATGGCGGGCGCGGCTCTCGGCGGATTCTCGGCGTTCTGGAATCTGTACAGGCAGGTGGCGGCCTCGAACGCCTCCGCCGGGCAGGGGAAACGGGACGATGAGCGCAGCGACGACTGAAGCGGTGGCGGAAACCGCAACGCACGGCGCCGAGGCCTCGGGCAAGCTCGACATCGGCGGCCTGATCATGCACCACATCACGGACAGCCACGAGATCGAGGTGCCGTTCTTCCCCAGCCTCAAGATCCCGCTCCCCGAGATCCACGTCGGCGGGTACGACATCTCCATCACCAAACACGTCGTCATGATGTGGATCGCCACCGGGTTGCTGCTCTTCGTCGCCGCGTGGGCGGCCCGACGCTCCAAGGACCCGATCCCGCGGGGCTGGCGCAACGCCCTCGAGGCGATCATCGTCTACATCCGCGACGAGATCGGCCGCAAGGCGCTCGGCGACCACATCGATCATTACTTGGGCTACCTCGTCACGACGTTCTTCTTCATTCTCTTCAACAACCTGCTGGGACTCGTGCCCGGCATGGCGACCGCGACCGGCAACGTCGGCGTCACCGCGGCCCTCGCCGGGATCGCGTTCCTGATGATCCAGGGGTCGGGGATCCGCGAGTTCGGGGTGGTGAAGCACTTCAAGCACCTCGTGCCCTCGGGGCTTCCGCTCTGGCTCCTGCCGGTCATGATTCCCGTCGAGATCCTCGGCATGCTCGCGAAGCCCTTCGCGCTGTGCATCCGACTCTTCGCCAACATGACCGCCGGTCACGTGGTGATCCTCGGCCTGATCTCGCTGATCTTCATCCTGCAGACCGCGTTCGCGGCGCTCGTCTCGGTGCCGTTCACGCTGTTCATCTTCGTCTTGGAGATTCTCGTCGCGTTCATCCAGGCGTACATCTTCACGACCCTGGTCGCGACGTTCATGGGCATGTCGGTTCACCCCGCGCACTAAGGTCGCGGCGGAACAGGGAGGAGAGGGACGATGGAACCCGTTGGGATGGCGTATCTGGGCGCCGGCGTGGGCGCGGGACTCGCACTGATCGGCGCCGGTCTCGGCATCGGCAAGCTGGCCGCCTCCGCGATGGAAGGCATCGCGCGCCAGCCTCAGGCGGCGGGCACGGTGCAGACCGCGATGCTGATCGCGGCCGGCCTCATCGAAGGCGCGGCGCTCTTCGCGCTCGTCATCTGCTTCCTCCTCCAGGGCAAGTAGTGTCCGTGCGCCGCATCGCCTGCGCCGCGGTCGGTTCCTGCGGCTTCGCGTCGTCCGTGCTCGCGGCCGAGGGGCACGCGGGCGGCGGCGGCTCGCTGATCACACCGCAGTTCGGCCTGATCTTCTGGACGTCCCTCACCTTCATCATCCTGCTCCTGCTCCTCCGACGGTTCGCGTGGAAACCGATCCTCGGCGCCCTCGAGACCCGGGAACGACAGATCCGCGAGGACATCGAGCAGGCCAGGCGGGGCCGCGAGGAGTCCGAGAAGATCCTCGAGGAGAACCGCACGGTCCTCGTCCAGGCCCGCCGCGAGCGCGCCGAGGCGGTCGAGGTGGGCCGCAAGGACGCCGAGCGCCTCAAGGCCGAGATCCTCGAGGAGGCGCGGCGTCAGCGCGAGTCGCTGCTGGCACAGACGCAGCAGCAGATCCAGGCCGAGCTGCGCTCGGCCCGCGCGGAGCTCCGCAAGGAGGCGGCCGATCTCGCGATCGAGGCCGCTTCGCGGATCCTCGCCAGAAACCTCGACGACGCCTCGCAGCGCAAGATCGTCGAGGACTACCTCGCCGACCTGGAGAAGCTGCCTCCGGGGTCGGCCTCACTCCCCAGCTGATCGCCGCGCGGGCCCCTCACGGGGCCCGCGTCGTTTCATCCCGTGCGCCGATTCCTCGCGTCCGTTCCCGCGTCGTCCCGACGACGGATTCCCGTCGCCGTCGGGGCCGGGGCGCTCGCGCGACTCGAAGACGACCTCGAGCGCTCGGCGGCCGGCCGCCTCGTCGTGGTCGTCTCGGACTCGAACGTCGCGCCCCTCCACGGCGTGCCGCTCGTCGGGAGACTCCGCGGTCGCGGACTGCGCGCGGAGCTCGTCGACTTCCCCGCCGGAGAGGTCCACAAGACGCGCGAGACCAAGGCCGCCATCGAGGATCGGCTCGCCGCCTTCGGCGCGGATCGGTCGACCCTGCTCGTGGCGCTGGGCGGCGGCGTCACCGGGGACGTCGCCGGGTTCGTCGCGGCGACGTGGCTGCGCGGCGTCGAGGTCGTCCAAGCCCCCACCTCGCTCCTCGCGATGGCCGACGCCGCCCTCGGCGGGAAGACGGGCGTCGACGTTCCCGCGGGGAAGAACCTCGTGGGGGCGTTCCACCAGCCCTCGGCGCTTTATGCGGACGTGGAGCTCCTCGCCACGCTTCCCGACGCGGACTTCCGGAACGGATTCGCAGAGATCGTGAAGAGCGCGGTCGTCGGGGATGCCGCCGCGTTCGCGCGCCTCGAGCGGGACGCGTCCGCGCTCGCGCGGCGACGGGCCCCGGTCGTGGAGCGGACTCTCGCCGCATGCCTTCGACTCAAGGCGCGGATCGTCGCCCGGGACGAGCGCGAGGCCGGGGTGCGGATGATCCTGAACTTCGGTCACACCGCCGCACACGCCGTGGAGGCGGCTTCCGGGTACGCGGTGTCGCACGGCGAAGCCGTGGCGATCGGCATGACCGCGGAGGGGAGGATCGCGGTCGAGGCCGTGGGTTTTCCGGCGGAGGACGCGGCGCGGGTCGAGCGGCTCCTCGCCCGGCTCGGCCTGCCGCTTCGCGCGCCCGCGGGAACCTCGAGGGAGGAACTGCTCGCCGCGATGGCGCGCGACAAGAAGAACCTGGCGGGGCTCGTGCGGTGCGCATTGCCCCGCGCGATCGGCCGCATGGGGGATGCGGGTGCGGTCGCGACGGTGGTGGACGCGGAACGCCTCGCCGACGCCCTGCGCGGCGATTGACAGCACCGATCCCGCGCCCTAGGGTAGCCCCTCGCATGCCGCCGCAGGAGTTCGGACGTTATCGGGTCGAGCGGGAGTTGGGCCGCGGGGCCATGGGCGCCGTCTTTCTCGCGCACGATCCGGAGATCGACCGACGCGTCGCCGTCAAGACGATCCAGGTCTTCTCCGGACTTCCCGACGCCGAACGCGAGCAGGCGCGGCGACGGTTCCTGACCGAGGCCCGCAGCGCGGGCAGGCTCGTCCACCCCGGCATCGTCACGATCTTCGACGTCGGGGAGGCCGACGGCGCGCCGTGGATCGCGATGGAGTACATCGAGGGGCAGACGCTCGACGCCTTCTGCCGCCGCGACCGCCTGCTCGGTGTGGACGTCGTCGTCGACATCGTCGCGGGGCTCGCCGAGACGCTCGCCTACGCACACCAGGCCGGCGTCGTGCACCGGGACATCAAGCCGACCAACCTGATCCGGACCGGCGAACGTGCCGTCAAGATCATGGATTTCGGCCTCGCGCAGTCGGGGACGGCGGGACGGACCCAGGACGGGCATCTGCTCGGGACCCCGAACTACATGGCCCCCGAGCAGATCCGCGGCGACCGCGCCGACGCGCGCACCGACCTGTGGTCGCTCGCGGTCGTCCTCTTCGAGCTGCTCACGGGAGAGAAGCCGTTCGCCGGGGACTCGGTCTCGTCGGTGCTGTACCGCGTCGTGCACGAGCCGCCGCGGGAGCTCGGCCCCCACCTCGAGCGCGTCCCCGTCGCGCTCGCCGGCTTCCTGAAGAAGGCGCTCGCCAAGGACCCGCAGGCCCGTTTCGCGGACGGCGCCGCCTTCGCGTGGGCCCTGCGCGAGGCGAGGCGGGCGACGGCCGACCGCGCGACGCCGGCGGCGCGGAGCGTCGCGGCCCCCGCGGCGGAGCCGGCGGGATCCGGGCGGTCGTCGTTGCTTCCGTACCTGTTCGGTGCGGCCGCGGTGATCGCGTCGGTCGTCGGGGTGCTCGCCTGGCGTCATGCCGAGAGCCGCAGGCAGGCGGCGGCCTTCTTCGAGACGACCGTTCGCGCGGAACCGTCCGAGGCCGCGGTGACTCTCGACGGCGCCCCGCTCGCGGACCCTCGGCTTCGCGTGCCGTCCGCGGGCCCTTTCCCGAGGGTTTCCGCGGCGGCGGGGTGCCGGCGGGTCGAGCACCTCGTGGCCCCGTCGGACGCGGGGCGCGAGATCGTTCTCGTTCTCGACCCTGAGAAGGCGGCGGTCGCGGTCGACGCGGGCGTCGACGGCGCGGCGCTGCGCGTCAACGGCGAGTCCGCCGGAACGTCACCTCGCGAGATCGAGCTCGATCTGTGCCGCGAGAACCGCCTCGAGGCCGCAGCCGACGGGTACACCCCCGCCGCGGTGGTGGTCCCTGCGGGAGCGTCTCCCAAGGACGCGCGCGGCGCCGCGGCGGCGCTGCGGCTGGCGGCCATTCCGACCGGGCGCATCGTCGTTCCCGCGCCCGGCTCCCCGGTGCGATGGCTCGTCGACGGGAAACCCGCGCAGCGGGAGGACGGATCGCTGCGCGTCCCCGCGGGACGTCGCGAGGTGCGCGCCGTCAACGAAGACACCTTCGTGGACGTGACGGCGGTCGTCGACGTTCCGCCGGACGGCCACGTCGACGCCGACCTGCGCGTGCCGCCGCTCGCGGAGCTTCTCGTGCAGGCCTTCCCGCCGAACGCGAAGGTCTACGTGCGCCGCGGCGGCGGCTGGCGCTACCTCGACGACGTTCCACTCGAGCGACAGATCGCCGCCGGTTCCTACGAGTTGCGGGTCGAGTACGTTCCGACGGGGGCGACCCAGGAACGCAAGGTCTCGCTTCGACCGGGCGAGAACCCTCCGCTAAGATTCGCGTTCGAGTCGAAGCGATGAATCGTCGTCGATGCGGGTTCGTCCGGGGGGCTGTTGCCGCGACGTTGGTCGTCGCGTGCGCGGGCCCGGTGTACGCGCAGCAGCCCGCGCGCGATCCGGCCGCGGCCGAGCGCGAGTACCGGGTCGCGCGACGACTGGCCGCCGAAGGTTCGCCGGAGGCGGCGGCCGCGCTGGCGCGCGTCGTCAGCCTCGACCCCGCGGGTCCGTGGGCCGACGACGCGCTCGTGGAGCAGGCGTTGCTCGAGGGGCTTCCCGGGTGGCCCGAAGCGCTCGGTGCGATCCCCGAAGAAGCGATCCGCCGTGCGATTGTCCCGCTCGAGCGCGTCGTTTCGGCGCTCCCCGCCTCCGACCGCGCACCCGAAGCGCGTTATCGCACCGCTCTGGCGAAGCTCGAACCGCTCGCCGGTCGGGATCCGGTGAAGGCGCGTGCGGAGCTGCTCGCACTCGCGTCGACGGGTGCGGAGGGCGCGTGGACGCTCGCCTCGCGCTACGCGCTCGGCTGGCTCGACGAGCAGGATGGGGCGCACGAGCGCGCCTACGGCGCCTACCTGCGTCTTCTGGTCGATCACCCGGGGACCGAGGCCGCGGCGAAGGCGGCGCAGGGCGCGGGAAGGGTGGCGATGCGGCGCGGCCAGTTCGGGCCCGCCGCGGCGCTGCTCCAGGAGGCCGTCGACGCGACGGGCTCCTCGGCTCCCGAGGCGGCGCCCCTCCGGGACGCCGCGGTGCGGAACCTGCGGCGTTCCGCCTTCGCGGTGACGCGCTGGCCGGCGACGACCCCCACGAAGTGGAACTCGGCGATCAAGGGTGCGCTCGCGGCGGTCGCGCTTCCCGGAGGGGAGGTCCTCGTCGCCGACCGGCGCGCCGGGGCGATCGTGCGCTTCGACCGGTCGGGGCGCGAATCGGCGCGCATCGCGCTCGACGAGCTCGAGGCGCTCGCCGTCGACCCCTTCGGACGCGCCTGGGTCGCGGCCGGGGAGCGGATCTACGTGCTGCGCGGCGACCAGCCGGTTCCCGTCGCGAGCCAGGGGGCCTTCGCTCCGGCGGGTGCCCTCGCCGTCGACGCCGCCGGGAGGATCTATCTCACCGATCGCCGCGGCGATCGGGTCGCCCGCGTCCAGCCCGGAGCACCGTCGCCGGAGCTCCTTCGGGAGCGCCGAGGGGCGGCGATCGCGGCGCTCGCGTGGAGCGGGGGACGGCTCCTGGCGCTCGAGGAGCGCACCGGTCGCGTCCTGGACGTGCGTCCGGACGGAACCGACGAGGTGGTCGGGACCGTCGCGGCGTCCTCGACTCCGTCGTTGTCCGTCGACGCGGCGGGGCAGATCGCCGTGCTGGACGCGCGTGCGGGCGCGATCGTGCTCCTGGGCGTGGACGGTCAGCCCAAGGATCGCCTCGTGCTCGAGGCGGCCGGCGTCGGGCGCGTCGCCGCGCTGACGTTCGGTCCGGACGGCGCCCTCGATGTCGTCGACGCGGCCGGCGTCGTGACGAGGTTCCCGTGAGGACGCTTGGAGGTTTCGCGGCGGGGCTGCTCGGCATCGCGCTGTTCCTCGCGCCGATCCCTGCGCGAGGGCAAGCGCAAGGCTCAGCCGAGCTCGAGGCGGCCCGGGTCGAGCTCGAGGCGGCCCGCTTCGACAAGGCGCTCGCGGTGCTCGACGCCCTGCTGGCCCGCCCGGACCTCGAGCCTTCGATCGCCGGGTCGGCTCTGGCGCTTCGGGCGCAGGCCCGCGTGGCGACCGGAGACCTCGGCCGTGCGGAGCAGGACTGGAAGCGCCTCCTCCTCCTTCGACCCGACTACGAGCCGGACCCGACGACGACCGGTCGGAAGGCGCGGGAGCGTTTCGATCGGGTCGCGTCGACCGTCGTGGGGGGGCTGAAGTTCGAGATCGATCCTCCCGGTGCCCGCATCGCCGTGGACGGGAGGCTCGTCACTCCCGCCGCCGACGGGACGCTGCGCCTTCCCGCCGGAGACCGCCGGATCGAGGTCGAGCATCCGGGCTTCGACCCGGCCTCGCTCGGGGCCACCGTCATCGCGGGGGACATCGTGCCCGTCCGCGTGCGCCTCGTGCCGAACGCGCGTTCGGTCGTCCTGCGCACCGAGCCCGACGGTGTGGAGGTCCGCCTCGACGGGACGCTGCTCGGGGTCACGGCGCGGCCGTCCGAGTCCGCGCCCGCGTCCGCCCCCGCGTTCGCGCGGGCCGCTCGCCTCGAGATCGCGGATCTCCCGCTCGGCGAACACGTCTTCGAGCTCACGAAACCGTGTTACCGGACGACGCGCGTCCGCGTCCAGGTCCAGGTCGATGTGACCGATCGAGGAGCGATCGCGCTCGAGACCGTCGCGCTCGACCCCGCGCGTGCCGTCGTCGCGGTCCGCGGGAAACCGGAAGGGGCGGAGGTCCGGGCGGACGGCGTCGCGCTCGGACGCATCCCCCTCGAGGGAGCCGCGCTTTGTGCGGGGACGCGCGCGTTCGAGGTACGCGCCGGGGGGCGCGTCGTGTGGCGCGAGCGGGTCGAGCTCCCCGAACAGGGAACGGCGACGCTGGAGGTCGCGCCGCGGCCTCAGGCCGTCCTGCTCGGCTCCGCGACGTGGCCGGCCGCCCTTCGCGAGCTCGAAGGGGCGTTCGGGGTCGAGGCGCGCGCGGAGTTGCCGGCGGGAACCGACCTGGGAGCCGCGGAGGGTTGGGCGTCGGTGACGCTTCCTGCGGACACGGACCTCGCAGTGGCGGTCCTTCCCGCCGGAGCGGGGCAGGGGGTCGGCAGGGTGGTCCTGTACAGCCCGATCCTGCGAACCCTCGAGACGCTCGAGGGCGCCGCGCTGTCGATCCGTCGTCCGTCCCGGGTTCGTCCCACGCTCGGGTGGCGCCTGGCGGATCTCTCCGGTGGCGGCGTCGTCGTGGCGGAGGTGATTCCCGGCGGTCCTGCGTCCGCGGCGGGGGTCGTCGCCGGCTCCGGGGTCGCCGTCCTCGCGGGAAGGGTCGTCGCGTCCGCGGCGCAGGCCCACGCCGTGGTCGCCGGGCTGCCTCCGGGCTCGCCGGTCACGATCGATCTCGTCGTGCCGGGGGAAGCCGAGCCGCGAAAGGTCGAAGCGACGCTTGGCGGCGCCCCCGTCTTCGCGCCGAAGACCGAGGGTCCCGGCGGCGCCGCGATTGCTGCCGCGTGGGGGGCGGTGGATGGCGTCGGGGCCGAGGATCGCCGGATCGCCCTGGCCCAGCTGGGGAGCCTGCTGCTCGTCGCGGGTCGGGCGGAGGCGGCGGCCGACGCGTTCTCGCGTGCGGCGTCCCCGCCGACGACCGAGCCCGGCGCGATCGACTACCTCCTCGGACGCGCCCTCGCCGCCGCGGGGCGCGAGGCCGAGGCCCGCGCCGCTTTCTCACGCGTGCGCGAAGGGAGCTCGCGCGCCGAAGGGGGCGACGGCCCGCCGCTCGCGCCCGCCGCCGCCGACCACCTCGCCGATCTCGGAGTGGGGGGCCGCTGACCCGGCCTCAGTACTCGCCCAGCCCGGGGTTGTTCGCGAGCGCCACGTAACGAAGCGCCTGCTGGGTGTCGCCGATGCGCTGCCGCGAGCGCGTCTCCGAAGCGGCGATCTGATCGAGGACGTACCCGACGTCGTCGGCACGACCGCTGTTGATGCGGCGCTCGAGACCCGCGAGCTCGGTCCGGAGCACGTCGCGGGTGACGGCGTCGGGGACGAGCGATTTCCGCGACGAAGCCTCGAGCGCCTCGATCTCCTGGCGGACGAGGGCGCGTGCCTGCTCCGCGTCGATCCCGGCCGGAGGCGTGGCCCCCTGCGCGACCTCGTCGGGCCGGCCGGCCGACCCGGCGACATACCCGACGCCACCGACGAGGGCGGCGGCGAGGAGTCCCGCGGCGAAGGCGGCCCAGGACGGGACGGTGCGGCGCGGCGTCACCACCACGATTCTCGGCGCGACAGGAACCTCGGGCGCCGCGTCGGCGAGGAGCGCCCTCGTCGCGGCGAGCCTCTCCAGCGTCGCGGAGCACGACGCGCACCCCGCGAGGTGCGCCTGCACACAGGCGCGATCTTCCGCCGAGACGTCGTCGTAGACGAGCGCGACGAGACGGGACTGGAACAACTCGCAGGCCATGGCCGACTCCTAGACGCGGACGCCCTGCCGTTCGAGGGCGCCGCGCATCGATTCGAGCGCGAAGTACATGCGGGACTTCACGGTGCTTTCGGGGAGGCCGAGCACCTCGGCGATCTCCCGGAACTTCAGCCCTTCGTATTCCTTGAGGACCACGACCTCCCGCTGCTCGGTCGGGAGGGACTCGAGCACCCTCCGCACCGCCGCGCGGCGCTCTTCGGCCTCGAGGGCCGCCTCCGGCTGCTCGTCTTCGGGGGCGACCGCCGCGGGTTCCGGGGCCGGGTCATCCGCAGCCGGGCGCGGGTGGACGAGGATGCGATCCCATCGCCGGTTGCGGCGAGCACGGTCCCTGCACAGGTTCAGGGCGATCTGGTACATCCAGGTCGAGAACTTCGCCCCCGGCCGGTAGTGGCGCGCCCGATCGAGCACGCGGAGGAAGGTCTCCTGACAGACGTCCCGCGCCTCGTCGTCGCGCCCGACCAGGCGCAGGACGAACCGGAACAGCGGCTGCTCCCATCGGGCGACGAGAGCTCCGAGCGAATCGAGGTTCCCCGCCCTCAGGGCCAGGACGAGGTCCTCGTCGGTGGGTGACTCCAAGCGACCGTTCCTCCGTGGGTCCGGACGCCTCATTAAACGCCCGACGGGCGCGTTTGGTCGACACCCGCGGGATGACGCTGGACGTCGCCCGCCGTCCGGGGACGGTCACACCGCGTCACCCCGGGGCGGCGCCCGCCGGCGACGGAGGCGGATGCAGCGCCGACGGAAGACGTCGGGCCGTCTCACGAATTGGCCCCGAGTCCGGAGCTTTCCGCCCCGAAACTCGGTGCGCGACGCCTCGGGCCGGAGCCCGAAGCGGGGAGGAGCGGACGCGTTATTCAAAGAACTCGTCGATGGCGTTGCGGTTGCTATCAGGTGGACGAACTCGGCGCAGGGGCAGGTCGCGCCGGGGATCTCCCGAGGAGTCCTCATGACGCTGAGCACGGCCGCCGAGGATCGAAGGAGGACGGCCCCCCGCGCGGAGGACTGGGAGGCGGTCGCCCGGCGTCAGGACGAGGAGATCCGCAGCTTGTGCGCGGAGGTCCTGGAGCGTTACGAGGAGGCGACGTTCGTCTACCGTCTGGCGGAGCGGATCGCGGCGGAACGGGGAGAATCGGCCATCGCGCGGATGGTCGTGGACGACGTCGCCCAGGTCCTCGGCGCGCCGCGCGGCGAGGTGTGGCTGCAGGGCAACGACGCCTTCACGCTCTCCGTGGCCGTCGGAACCCCCGGGGAGGGAGCGGCGGACACCGACCTCGAGATGCTGGCCCGGGCGCGCCGCGGCCAACCGTGGGTGCGCGACGGGGACATCCCCACGGTGGCGGTGCCGCTCCCTTCGCCGTCGGGTCCGCCGCTGGGGGTGCTCGTCCTGCGCGGACGCCGCAGCGGGCGTCCCTATCGCGCCGGCGAGGTCAAGCTCCTCGGCGCGATCGGCTCCCTCGCGTCGGCCTTCCTGCGCAACGAGCGACTCAGCGAAAAGGCGCGCCAGGCGGAGCTCCGCCAGCGCGAGGACGAGCTTGCCCGCCAGGTCCATCGCGGCCTGCTCCCGCACCAGGACCCGGAGTTCGAGGGGCTCGACGTCTCGGGCGGGTTCCGCGCCGCCGAGGTCGTCGGCGGCGACTACTACGGCTACGTGCCGATGGCCGACGGGAGTCTCGGGATCGCGATGGCCGACGTGTCCGGGCACGGCGTCGGCGCGGCGCTGTACATGGCGACCGCCAAGGGAGCGATCCAGTCCGAGGGTCGGCGGATCCTGTCTCCCGCCGAGTTGCTCGCCCAGACCAACGAGGTGCTCCTGGGCGACTTCTCCGGCATGGACATGTTCGCGACCAGCGTGTTCGTCCGCTTCTATCCGGGGGCGCGCCGGTTCGTCTACTCGAACGGGGGGCACAATCCGCCGTTCCTCGTGCGCAGCTCCGGAGAGGTCGTGCGTCTCGAGAGGGGAGGGCCCGCCCTGGGGATCCTCCCGCGCGTCCGCTACCTCGAGGAGTCGTTCCCCTTCGCCGAGGGGGACGTCCTGATCCTCTACACCGACGGGATCGTCGAGGCCCGTGACGCCGAGCAGCGGTTCTACGGACTCGATCGACTGGTCGAGGAGGTGAATGCCTCGCGGGCCCTTCCCGCGCCCGCGATCCGCTCCCGGGTGATCGCCGACCTCGAGCGGCACGTCGAAGGGCTGCCCACGCGCGACGACGTCACGCTCGTCGTCGCGCGCGCGATCGCCTCGGGGGCCGAGGTCTCGGGATGAGCGCCGGAAAGCGGATCCTGATCGTCGACGACGACGCGTTCATCCGTCGCCCCCTGGAGTTCATCCTCCGCGAGGAAGGGTTCGAGGCGTTCACCGCCTCCGACGGAGAGGAATGCCTGCGCCGGGTCGGGGACGTCCGTCCCGACCTGATCTTCCTCGACGTCATGATGCCGGGTCGCGACGGGTTCGCCGTCTGCGGGGCCCTCAAGAGCGACCCGGACCTCCGGTGCATTCCCGTGATCCTGCTCTCGGCCCGGGGCATGGAGTCCGACCGGCAACGCGGCCTGGACGTCGGAGCCTCGGACTTCATGACCAAGCCTTACTCCCCCACGGAGCTGCTGCGTCGCGTGCGCGAGCTCCTTTCCGGAAACTGAGGTGGCGCGTATGGCGGAGCTCCGGGACGAACGCGTCGCCGCGATCCGGCCCCTGGATCGGGCCGAGATCGAGCGGCGCGTCCGCGATCGCCTCGAGGGGTTGCTCGCCGGTCGGAGCGGGACGGCGCGTTCCGGCCTCGTACCGATCTCCGCGGCGGAGCTCGTCCGCCTCGCGGCGCCGATGACGTCGCGGAACTGAAGGGGACGGCCCGGATGGCGCAGTGGAGCCGCGCGGATCGGACGCTGCACGCGAAGCTCGTCTACTACGGGCCCGCGCTCGGCGGGAAAACCACGACCCTTCGCGCGATCCACCGCCTCACCGACCCCGAGGGGCGGAACCCGCTGCTCTCGCTGGCGACCGCCGACGACCGCACGCTCTTTTTCGACCTGCTCCCCTTCGAGCTCGGATCGATCCTCGGTTATCGCGTCGCGCTGAAGCTGTACACCGTGCCGGGGCAGGTGCGGTACGACGCGACGCGTCGCGTCGTCCTGGCCGGCGCCGACGCCGTCGTGTTCGTCGCCGACGCCTCGCCCGGTCGCGCGGCGGACGCGAGGGCCAGCTGGGAAGACCTCCGCCGCAACCTCGGGGCGAACCGCATCGAGGGCGCGGGTTTCCCGATCCTCGTCCAGGCGAACAAGCAGGACGTGGAAGGCGCCGCGGACGCCGCGGAGGTCGCCGGATGGCTCGACGTCAGGCCGCATGTCGTGCGCGGCACGAGCGCGCGGACGGGGGAGGGCGTCCTCGACGTCTTCGTTGCGGCCTCGAAGGCGATGCTCTCGCGCCTCGTTTCCCTCGCCGACGAGCGAACGCGGCGCGAGATCGATCCCGCGCAGCTCGACCGTCAGGTCGAGGCCGCGTTCGCCCCGTACCGGGGGCGTCCGGGCCCGGCCGCCGACGCGCCGGAGCGACGCTCGACGATCCCGCTGGACGAGGCCGACCTGCTGGGAAGCGCGGTCCGCGTGGGAACGCAGCTCGGCGCGGAGCTGGCCGACGCGCGGGCCCGGGGCGCCCGCCTCGAGCGGGAGGCCGACGCGCTCCGCACGCTCACCGAGATGCTCCGCCGGGTGGACGCGACCTTCGATCGGGACGCGATCGCCGACGGCGCGCTCGCCGCGGCGGGGGCGGTGCTCGGGGCGGCGCGCGCGGAGGTCTGGAGGCTCGACCCGGAGACGGGCCCGAGGCTCGAGCGATCCTGGGGCGACGGCTCGGAGCGACTCGCAGGACCCGAGGGCGCGTCCTTCATCCGGGCGCTGCTCGAGGCCGGCTCGACGTGCGCGGCGGACGACCTCGCGTGCGAGACGAAGGGCGCGCTGCCGCGCGCCGCCTTCGCGTGCGCGCCGGTGGAAGGCCCCGCGCGCCGGCTGCTGGCGGTGCACGTGCCCGCCCCGGAGCGGCGTTTCGACGCGGCGGACCTCCGGTTCCTCTCGACGGTGGCCGGGCATCTTGCGGCGGGATTCGACAAGGCCGGCGTGTGGGCGGAGCTCGTGGCCCACCGCGAGCGCCTGGAGGTCGCCGTGGCGGCGCGGACGAAGGCGCTGGCGCGCGCCTACGAGGAGCTGCGCTCGCTCGATCGGATGAAGGACCGCTTCCTCTCGAGCGTCTCCCACGAGATGCGCACGCCGCTGACGGCGATCGTCTGCTCGGCGAGCTTCCTGCGGGACTACGGGGGAGCTCCCGAGGAGCGGCGCGAGATGGCCGAGAACGTCCTGCGGGGCGCCGGCGCGCTCGAGCGCCTGCTCGACGGCCTGTTCCGCATCGCGCGTCTCGAGCGCGGGGGCGAGCCGCTGGGCGCGAGCCGTCTGTCCGTGCCCTCCATCGTCGGACGCGCGATCGAGCTCGCGGGGAATCCCCGGGTCGACGTCGCGCTGGCGGAGGATCTGCCCGCGGTGACCGGGGACCCGGATCTCGCTCCGCGCGCGCTCGCCAACCTGCTGGACAACGCCCGCAAGTTCTCGCCGCCGGACTCGTGCATCACCCTCCGCGTGGAGGCGTGCGGACTGCGGATCGGGAAACGCACGGCGGAGGCGGTGGCGTTCACCGTGCTCGACCGCGGGCCGGGTGTTCCCGAGGCCGATCTCGAGCGGCTGTTCGAGGCCTTCGAGCAGGGAGGGGAGACGCTCACGGCGAAGCCGGCCGGAGTCGGGCTCGGGCTCTACGAGGCGCGCCTCGCGGCGCGCCGTCACGGCGGGTTGCTGCGCTACACGCCGCGGGCGGGCGGCGGCTCGGAGTTCCGACTGGTGCTTCCGGCGGCGACCGCGTCCGCGGACCTCGAGGCGGTTCGTGGCTGAGCGCTTCACCGCCTCCCTCGCGATCGCGAGCGATCCGGCGCAGTTCCGCGACGCGCGGGGATGGCTGTCCGCCCTCGCGAAACGCGCCGGCCTCGACGAAGGCGCCGCGCACGACGTGCTCGTCGCGTTCACGGAGGCGTGCGCGAACGCCTGCCGGCACGCCTACGGCGGCCGGCGCGACGGCCGGATCGAGATCGACGTACGGCACGAAGGGGGTGCCCTGGAGATTCGCGTGCGCGACTTCGGCCGCCGGTTCGATCCCGACGGCGTGCCGGAGCCCGAGTTCGACGACCCGCGCGAGGGCGGCTACGGCGTGTTCCTCATGCGCAATCTGATGGACGACGTGCGGTTCGGCGTCGACGGTCCGGGGACGGAGGTCGCCATGATCAAGCGCGCCGCCGTGCCCGCCGCCGTCGCGCGAACGGGGGGAGGTTCCTAGATCATGGCGGAACTCGTGAGACGGATCGCGCCGGCGGCGGGGGAGGTCCCCGACCTCGCCGAGTTGTGCCGGATCCACGACCTCGGGCTCGAGCTGATCGAGTGCTCGGACGACCTCGACCACCTGCTCGATCGGGTCCTCGAGGAGTACGAGCGGCGGCTCGCCGAGCTGCCGGGCGACGCGCTCGACGGGCGCGCGACCGAGCGGGGCGCGGACTCGCAGCGCAAGCTGCGCGCGCTGGTGATGTTCGCGACCCAGGCGTCGGCGCTGCGTGCGAAGGCCCTCGCCGCCGACGAGATCCGGCGTCGAGCCGACGCCGTCGAGGCGGGGAACACGCGCCTCAACGGCGTGCTCGCCGCGCTCCAGACCGGTGTCCTGATCGTGTCGGCGGACGGGATCGTCCGGAAGGCCAATCGGGCCGCGGCCGCGATGTTGTGCGGGGATCCGGAAGCGACCTGCGAGGGAACGCGCACGCCCGCCTTCCTCGACGACGCGCCGCACGACGCGGAGTCCGAGGTGGTGCTCGCGCGGGGGCCGGGCGGGCGCACCGTCCTGCTGGTCGCGCGCCGCTCGCTCGGCCCCGTCGACGCGGACGAGGTCGTGACGCTCAGCGACGTGACGCGGCGCTACGCCGAGCTGGAGGAACGCCACCGCCTCGAGAAACTCGCCGACCTCCTCCGAACCCTCGGCGTCCTCAGCCACAAGATCAACAACCCCCTCACCGCGCTCCTGGGCCGCGCGCAGATCCTCCGCGCCAAGGCGGAGACCGATCCTTCGGTCGCGAAGGCGGCGCAGGTCATCGAGGAGTCCGCCATCCGGATCGCGGACCTCATCCGGGAGCTCGCGCGCGTCGTCAAGGAGGGGCGGCAGGAGGCCGTGGACCGCGTCCTCGACATGCAGCACGGCTCCGAGCCCGACGGAGGACGTCCATGAGAGTGGAACGTCTCGACCGGAGCGGGATCGCCAGCCTTCGGCTGACCGGAGCGGACGCCCTCGACATGGCGAACGCCCACGACGTCAAACGCGGATGCCTCGAGGCGGTCGAGGACGGGCTCGACGTCGTCGTCGATCTCTCCGAGGTCGACTTCGTCGACTCGGCGGGGGTCGGCGTGCTGGTCAGCGTGTACAAGCGCACCCGCCTGCGCGGCCGGCGCGCGGCGTTCGTCGGCGTCCGGCCGGGGGTGCTCGCCGTGCTCGCGATCCTGCGCCTCGATCAGATCTTCGAGATCCGCCCCGACGCTCCGGCGGCCCTCCGCTCGATCGCGGTGGGGATCGGCGACCCCGCGGACGTCTGATCCGGCCTCAGGCGCCGTCGGCGTCCGCGCGCCGACGGAGGAGGTAGACGGCGACGAACGCGAAGGCGAGGGAGAGCGCGACGTAGGTTCCGGAGGCGGGCGCCGGGCGACCCGACCCGTCGAGCCACACCGGGGCGGCTCCGAGCAGCAGCACGTTGATCCACGCGTGCACGAGCGCGGGGAGCCAGAGGCTTCGCGAGACGAGCACCAGCAGGCCGAACAACACGCCCAGCGACGCCGAGAACACGAACCGCTCGAGCGCCTGCTCCCCCCCGGGGGCGAGGACGAAGTGCTCGAGCCCGAACATGAGCGAAGGCGGCAGGAGCGCCGCCCACCGCCGTGCCGCGGGGGAGCGGGCCCCCAGCCGCGGGGCCAGCCGCCCGCATTCCTGCTGCAGCAGTCCCCGGTAGTAGAGCTCCTCCGCGAACGCGCGCAGGGTCTGTCCCCCGGCGACCCAAAGGCCCAGCGCGTCGAGGCGCGGGCCACGCCAGGCGAATGGGGCGCCGAGCAGTCGCGGCACGAGCCCGAGCGCGGCGTACGTGGCGCCGACGGCGATCGCGGTCACGACGATCCCCTCGAGGAGCCGTCGGAGCGAGAGGCTCGCGGCGACCCGGCGGGCGGCGGGAGGCGAGAACGGCCAGAGCAGCGCGCACGACAGCAGCAGTCCGCCCCCGGCGAACGCGCGGTACCACGCGTCGACCATCACCGCGGGAGCGAGCTCGGCCGGCACGAATCGATCGAAGACCGGCTGGTAGAGGAAGATCGAGATCCACTTCTCGGTGAGGAGCATCGCGAGCAGAGGGGTCAGACTTCCCAGCCGAACGCCGGGGCCGGGGCTGGGCCCCCGTCGGCTCTCCCACGACCAGATCAGCAGCACGAAGATCACCGCGGCGAAGAGCAGGCTCCCGACGGCGGGAGGGGCGTAAGGGGAAGCCGGGGTGTGTTCGTGGAACTGACGGAGCATTCCCGCCGTGAGGAACGTCGCGGCCAGGATCGCCCACGCGAGGGCGCGCGGGATCCTCACGCGCGGGCCCCTCGAGGCTCCACCGCGACGACGAGACCGCGGGAGGTCGCCAGCCCCCGCGCCATCCGCGGCGTGTTGAACGCCGCGGCGGCGCGCCCCGCGCGATCGACGAGGATGAGGCCGGCGTGCCCGTCCACGCGCGGGAGCTCGCGCACGGCCGCGGAAGCGGCGCGCGACGGGACGCGCCCGCCGGCGAGCCCGTCCACGGCCGTCTTGGCGAGCACGCAGCGCAGGATCGCCTCCCCCCAGCCCGTGCAGGATGCGGCGCCGAGGCGGTCGTCCGCCCACGTTCCCGCACCGATGATCGGCGTGTCGCCGACGCGCCCCGGTGCCTTGTCCTGCGTCCCGCCGGTCGAGGTGGCCGCGGCGGATCCGCCGCGTGCGTCGATCGCGACGGCGCCGACCGTGCCGTGGGGGCGCGCGTGCCGGAACTCGTGCTCGACGAGGTGTCGCTCCCCGCGCCGGATGCGGCGCCAGCGGGCGAGCTCCCGGCCGACGAGCAGACTGGACGTCCGGCAGGTTTCCGCGCCGTGGGCCTTGGCGAAGCGACGTGCGCCGGCGGCGACGAGCAGGACGTGCGCGCTGCGCTCGAGGACGAGCCGGGCGACGCTCACGGGGTGCCGAACCCCTTCCACCGCGGCCACCGCGCCGGCGCGTCGGCTCCGCCCCTCCATGATCGAGGCGTCGAGCTCGAGGCGACCGGCGGCATTCAGGTGAGCGCCGCGGCCTGCGTTGAAGGTCGGGTCGTCCTCCAGGATGCGCACGCATCGCTCGACGACGTCGAGTGCGTTCGCTCCTTCGAGGAGCAGCGCCCAGCCGGCGCGCAGGGCCCGGTCCACTCCGGCGCGATGGGCCTCCACCTGTCCGTCCGGGATGTTCCACGCTCCGCCGTGAACGGCCAACGCGATCGGCACGCCATCCTCGAGCCCGCGTCCCGCCGCCACGCCCAGCGGAGTGGCGGAAGCGCGTGGGAGTCGAACCCACCCCGGACGGCGTAACCGCCCGACACAGGTTTTGAAGACCAGGGGGTCCACCGGGACCCGTTCGCTTCCTCCGTGGAGGGGCGCCCAATGTAGAGGGGAGCCCGTTCGAACGTCAACGAGACGCTTCGCGCGAAGCGCGCTCTGCGGCATCGGCTCAAAAAGGTTACAGCGCCAGGAGCAATCGTGTCGTAGTGTTACGCTTCCGCCCCTGAAGGAACCGCGGTGTATTACTTTCACATCAAGCCCCTGGGTGGGCTCGAGCGCCGGACGCCGATCCCGCCGGGCGTCTCCTCCATCGGCCGCCTTCCCGGGAACCAGGTCGTGCTCGACGAATACGGCGTATCCGGCCGCCATGCGGAGCTCGAGGTCGCCGGTCCCGAGGTCCTCATCCGCGACCTCTCCTCCACCAACGGGTTGTTCGTCAACGGCCGCAGGGTCGAGTCGGCACGACTCCAGCCCGGAGATCGCGTGCTGCTCGGATCGGTTCTCGCCGTGCTTCAGGAAGCCGTCAGCGATCGCATCCGGATCCGGCAGGACGGCTCGATTCCGGACGGGAACGAGGGAGGACGGGTCGATGGGGAAGGGTTTCCTCCCTCGCTCCTCGAGAAAGCCTACGTGCCCACCGCGTCGGCCCCGGCCGACGTGCTCGACGCCCCGCCCTCCGGAGGAACGCACGATCCCGAGGTGCTCCTCGCCCTGCTCCAGGAGATCCTGGTCGACGGCGGCGCGCGAACGTCCGAAGCGCTCTCCCGCGCCCTCGGCGCGGTGGTCCGCCACCTGGGCGCCTCGGAGGGGTATCTCGTCGGCGTGAGGGCTCCCGCGGAGTACTACCTGCTCGCGGCGGCCGGAGGGTCGGGCCAGCTCGTGTTGTCGCGGGGCGTGCTCCAGCAGCTCGCCGAGACGGGCGCCGAGTGTTGCATCGACACCTCGGAGCGCGCCGGCGAAGGGTGCATCGCACTTCCCCTCCGGGTCCGCGGGCGGGCGGGCGGGGCGCTCTACTTCCAGGTTCCCGTCGAATCGATGCGTGCGGCGCGCCAGAAGGTCGGCTCGATGCGCCCCGTCACGGCCGCCCTCGCGCTCCTCGTGGAGCGCGCCGAGGCCCAGTCGGATCTGCTGCGGACGCGCCTGGCGCTGGCCGCGGGGGTGGAGTGGCCCGCCCACGCGGAGGGGTTCCGGGCGACGTCCTACGACCTCGTCGCCCGGAGCGCCGCGATGCGCGAGGCGGCGGACCGGCTCGAGCGGCTTGCTTCGGAGCCGGGACCCGTCGTGCTGCGCGGCGAGACGGGGGTCGGCAAGGCGCGTGCGGCGCGCCGGCTGCACGCGCTGTCTCCGCGGCGGCGCGCGCCCTTCCTCCTCGTGGGGTGTGGAATCGCGCCGGAGGAGGAAGAGCGGAGCGCCCTGTTCGGCTCGCGAGACGACCTCGCGGGGGATGGGGGACGGGGCAGGCTGGACCTCGCCGACGGCGGGACGGTCTACTTCGACGAAATTTCGGAGCTCGGGCGCCCGTCGCAGAGTGCCCTCGCCGTCTTCCTTCGGTCCGCTCCGCGCGTGGGCGTCGTGCTCGGCACGCGCCACGCCGAAGGGACGCCGATTCCCGGGATCGACCCTTCCCTGGCCGAGATCCTGGAGCAGCTCGCGGTCGTGCCGATCCCCGCCCTGCGCGATCGCAAGGACGACGTCATCGCGCTTGCGCAGGAGTTCGCACGCTCGGAAGGTGCGGCGGCCCGGAAGCGCATCCTGGGTCTGTCGATGGACGCGTGCCGCGCGCTGAGGGATTACCCCTGGCCCGGCAACGTTCTCGAGCTCAAGAGCGTCGTCGGGAGGGCGGTGCTCGTCGCCCGCGACTCGATCCTGGACGTGGACCTCTTCCCCTTCGACATCGCAGGCGGGAGGATCGACCTTCCGGGCCTCGACGCCCTCGGGCTCGCCCGCGAGAGGAGTTGGCGCGAGGCCAAGCTAGCCTTCGAGCGCGTCTACTTCTCGGAAGTGCTCGAATCCAACGACGGGAACGTCGCGAAGTCGGCGCGCCGGGCCGGGATCGCGCGGAAGAACTTCTACTACAAGCTCCGGCAGCACGGGCTCGTCCCGAAGTGACCGGGCGAATCGGCGACGAGGCCCGCGAGCGGATCCTGCGCGCGCAGGAGCTCCCGCCGGGGTCGATCGTCGCCGGCCGGTTCCGGATCGAGTCGCCGTTGGGGATGGGCGGCGGCGGCGAGGTTCACGTCGCCGCCGATCTCGAGACCGGCGCCCGGGTGGCCTTGAAGCTCCTCGCCCCCGGAGCCGCCCGATGCAGGGACGAGGCCTTCGAGCGCGAGCCGCGGCTCGCGCTGCGGCTCGACCATCGCGGCCTCGCGCGAACGCTCGCGCTGGGGGAGTTCGAAGGTCGTGCGTGGCTCGCCACGGAGCTCGTGGAGGGGGAGACGCTCGCCGCCCGCCTGCGGCGCGGCGCGCTCCCGGCGAAGGACGCCGCGCGGACGCTGCTCGAGCTCCTCGACGCGCTCGACTACCTTCACGCGGCGGGAGTGGTCCATCGCGACGTGAAACCGGGGAACGTGGTCTTGTCACCCTCGGGGGCGAAGATCCTCGACTACGGGCTCGCACGCCGCATGGGCGTTCCGTCGCCCGCCACGGGCGAGGTGTGGGGCACCGCCGAGTACCTCTCGCCCGAGCAGGTTCGCGGAGAGGCGGGGGACCACCGCGCGGACCTCTACGCCGCGTCGGTCGTGCTCTGGGAGCTGCTGACCGGCGAGCCTCCCTTCCGAGCGGCGACGCCGCTCGAGACCGCGCGGGAGCGCGCGCGCCGCGGCCCTCGACCGCCGCCCACCGCCGACCCCGACACGGCTGCGCTCCTCGCGGTCGCCGTCCGGGGCCTCGCCCCCTCTCCCGAGGACCGCTTCCCGTCGGCCCGGGCCATGGCCGAGGCGATTCGCCTCGCCCCTGGCGGGCCCTCCGCGCGTCGGGATCTCCGGCGCGCCCTCCGCGACGACGCCGACCGCCTCGCGGGACGCGCGCCGCGCGCGGAGCGGCTGCTTCGCGTCGTGTTGCCGCTCGCGGTCGCCGCGGCGATCACGCTCGCGGGCCTAGCGACCTGGTGGGTGAAGACGCGGTCGCTTCCTTGACGCTTTCGGGGGGCGGGTGGCAGAATGCGCGGGCTTTTCGCCTTGGGGCTGTAGCTCAGCTGGGAGAGCGCAAGAGTGGCACTCTTGAGGTCGTGGGTTCGATCCCCATCAGCTCCACCATCCGCGACGTTCTGACCACGACTCGGCTTCGTCGACGATCCTCGCCATGGCCTCGACCGCGGCGACGGGGTGCGCGCCGACCGCCGTCTCTCCGGTCAGCAGGAGCGCGGAGGCGCCGTCGAGGACGGCGTTCGCGACGTCGATCACCTCCGAGCGCGCCGGTCGATCCGACACCGTCATCGACGCGAGCAGATGCGCGGCGACGATCCCCCGTTTCCCGACGGCGCGGGCGGCGGCGAGCACCTCCTTCTGCAACCCCGGGAGCCGCTCGAGCGGGAGCTCGACGCCGAGATCCCCGCGAGCGACGAGCACGCCGTCGGCGGCGTCGAGGATCTCGGCGAGTCGATCGAGCGCCTCCGGGCGCTCGATCTTCGCGACGACGGCCATCGTGCTCCCGGCGCGCTCGAGCAGCCGTCGCGCGAGACGGACGTCCGAGGCGCCCCGCACGAACGAGACGAGCAACGCGTCGCAGCGAAGCTCCGCCGCGAGCGCGAGGTCGCGCCGGTCCTTCGCGGTGAACGCGGACTTCGCGAGCTCGGCGCCGGGAAGGTTGATCCCCTTGCGGTCGCCGACCGGTCCCCCGCGCTCCACGCGGCACCGCAGGCGCGCTCCGCGCACGGATTCGACCCGCAGGACGACGTTGCCGTCGTCGATTCGGAGCGTCGTGCCCCGGCGCGCCTGCCGGGACAGCGCCGGCCAGGGGACGGGGAGGGTTCCCGCGGGGGAGCGTTCGGTTCCGGCGATCACGTCGATCCCGGCACCGGGCTCGAGCTCGAGTCGGCCGCCCGGCAGCGTCCCGATCCGGAATCGCGGCCCCTGCAGGTCGCCCAGGAGCGCGACCGTCCGGCCGGAGTCTCGCGCGGCGCGGCGGAAGCGGCGGACCCTTCGCCGGGCGTCCTCCGGCTCTCCGTGGGAGAAGTTGATCCGGGCCAGGTCGAGCCCCGCCCCGAGCAGTCCCGCGAGCACCGCCGGGTCGTCGCAGGCGGGGCCCAGCGTGCCTCCGAGCTTGGTGATCCGCATCGCGCAGGATCGTAGCAAGCCCGCGTGCTACAACCTCCGCCCCCGGATTCCGTATACACCCGCCTTGCTCCGTGGAGGGTTCGATGAAGAAGTTCCTTTTGGTCCTGCTCGCGATCGTGGGCATCCTCTGCATCATCGCCGCCGTGGCGGTGCTCGTCGTCGGCGGGTTGTCCTCCGGGTCGGGACGCATCGGATCCAAGACCGTGCTGGAGGTCGACCTCGAGCAGGGTCTGGAGGAGGTCGTTTCGGACGACCCGATCGCGGAGGCGCTGGGCGGCCCGAGGGTGGGCGTCGTGGAGTTCCTGCACGCCCTCGAGCGCGCCGCGAAGGATGACCGCGTGGTCGGACTCGTCGCGCGCGTGGGGACCGCCCCGATGGGGCTCGCGCGCCACCAGGAGATCCGCGACGCGGTCGAGGCCTTCCGCAAGTCCGGGAAGTTCGCGGTCGCCTGGTCGGAGACGATGGGGGAGTTCGGCTCGGGGACCGGCGCCTATTACCTCGCCACCGCCTTCGACGAGATCTACCTGCAGCCTTCCGGCGACATCGGGTTCACCGGCCTCATGTACGAGACCCCGTTCATGAAGGGGGCGTTCGACAAGCTCGGCGTGGTCCCGAAGATGGATCACCGTTGGGAATACAAGAACGCGATGAACACCTACACCGAGACGAAGTTCACCCCGCCCCACCGCGAGGCGCTGGACAAGGTGATGCAGTCCCAGTTCGACCAGATCGTCCGCGGCGTCTCGAAGGCCCGCGGACTCGACGAAGCCCAGGTGAGGGCCATCGCCGACCGCGCGCCGATCCTCGGAAAAGAGGCGCTCGACGCGAAGCTCGTGGACGGGATGCTCTACCGCGACGAGGTCTACGCGAAGGTGCGGGAGCGGGCGGGCGGGGATCCGACCTTCCTGTGGGTTCAGAAGTACTGGGAGCGCGCCGGTTCGCCGTACAAACACGGCCCCTCGATCGCGGTGATCCACGGCGTGGGCGCGGTGCAGCGCGGCAACGGCGGGTTCAGTCCGCTCACCGGATCGGCGATGGGGTCGGACACCGTCGCGGGGGCGTTCCGCGACGCGGTCAAGGACAAGGACGTCCGCGCGATCGTCTTCCGCGTGGACAGCCCCGGCGGCTCCTACGTCGCGTCGGACACGATCCTCCGGGAGGTGGTCAACGCGCGGAAGGCCGGCAAACCCGTCATCGTCACGATGGGCGACGTCGCCGGATCGGGCGGTTACTTCGTCGCGATGGAGGCGGACAAGATCGTCGCGCAGCCTGGGACCATCACCGGCTCGATCGGCGTGCTCGCCGGCAAGCTGCTCACCGACGGCTTCTGGGAGAAGACCGGTCTCTCGTGGGACGACGTCCACACGAGCGCGAGCTCGACGATGTGGACCGGCACCTACGACTACACCCCCGAGCAGTGGGCGAAGTTCCAGGGATGGCTCGACCGCATCTACGCGGACTTCACCGGGAAGGTCGCGGAGGGGCGCAAGCTCCCGCTCGAGAAGGTGCAGCAGATCGCGAAGGGGCGGATCTGGAGCGGTGAAGACGCCAAGGAGATCGGTCTGGTCGACGAGATCGGCGGATTCCCCGTCGCGCTGACGCTCGCGAAGCAGGCCGCGAAGATCGACGCGGACGCGCCGGTGACGCTCCGGACCTTCCCGAGGAAGAAGACCCTTTTCGAGAAGCTCACCGACAAGGGTTCGGACTCCAGCGAGCCCGACGCCGCGACCGTGATGATGGGCGAGCTGATCCGGATCGCCCGTCCCGTGGCCGTGCTCGCCGAGCAGGCGGGACTGCTCGAGCCGGCGGGCGCGCTGTCGATGCCTCCGGTTCGGGCGGGACGTTGATGGAGGAATTCGGTCGCGGAGAGTGCCCCGAGCGTCCCTCGCGGCCCTGCGATCCGCACGAGGTCGAAAAAGCCCCTGCACGTCGCGCTCTCGCCGCGTAACGTTCAGTTACTCGGTCTCCGGTTCGCGTCCCTCGGCCGGAGATGTCGGAGGGTGCGTCGACGGTTCCGGCGAGAGCCCCCCCCTCGCGGGACCGGTGGCGCCCGCCGGCGAGGCCGGGGCCCGAGGGGGCTCCGGCCCGCCCGGCGTTTTGGCGGGGCGCGCGGCACCGCATGGTATCGTCGCCGCGCCATGGCCGATCCGGCGCCGTTCTCGGTCGCGATCATCACGCTCAACGAGGAACGCAATCTGGGTCGCTGCCTGCGCAGCGTCGCCTTCGCGGCGGACGTCGTCGTTCTCGACTCCGGTTCGACCGACCGCACCCGCGAGCTCGCCCGCGACCTGGGCGCGCGCGTGATCGAGGAGCCGTGGCGGGGTTTCGCCGCCCAGAAGAACCGCGCGGCCGCCCTCGGCCGCTACCCGTGGGTCCTCAGTCTGGACGCCGACGAATGGCTGGCGGAGGGATCGGAGCGCGAGATCCGCGAGGCCCTCGCCGCGCCGCGCGCCGACGCGTACGCGTTCGACCGCGTCTCCTCCTTCTCCGGCGGGTTCGTCCGGCGCACGTGGGGGAAGGACCGGCACCTTCGCCTGTACCGGAAGGACCGTGCACGCTTCGAAGGGGCGCACGTGCACGAGTCGCTCCGACTCGACGCCGGGAGCGCGACCGCGCGCCTGGCGTCGCCCCTCTATCACCTGAGCTACCGTTCGATCTCCGACTACGTCGATCGCATGAACCGATACACGACCCTGGCGGCGCGCGCGCTCGAGGAGCGCGGGACGCGGTTCTCCGCAGGGCGCGTGGTCGTTTCGCCCGCGGCGGCGTTCGCGAAGCACTACCTGCTCAAGGGAGGCTGGCGCGACGGGATGCGCGGCTTCGTGGTGAGCGCGGGCTCGGCGTTCTACGTCCTGCTCAAGTACGCGAAGTTGTGGGAGGCGACGCGGGAGGTCGACCGGGAGTTCCGGGGCCTGGTGCCCCCGACTCCCGAGGACCCCGAGCCCGACGCCACGTCGCCTCAGTCCCGGTAGATCAGGAAGCGGCGGCGCGTCGTCTCGAAACGGGCGAGCTCGTCCCGCCAGCTCGCCTCGAGGTCGGGAACGCTCGCTCCCGATTCGATCCCGTCCCGAAGTCCGGTCTTGCCGAGCAGCAGGTCGATCGCGAGCCGGTCCGCGACGAACTCGTACACCTCGCGCCGCCAGTCGAACGCGCCGGGGTCCTGGCGGCGCGCCTCGCGCAGCACGGCCAGGTACGTGGCGAACGGCCGGAACACCTCGCGGTCGGTGACGTGGACCTGCACGCCGCCGCACGACCTGCGGGCGTGTTTCTGGAACATCGGACGGAAGTGGGCGGCGCGGAACCGGCAGCCGGGGAGCCCTTCGCGCCGCGCGGCGTCGTCGAGGGCGTGGGCGAGCCCGGAGGGCTCCAGCCACGGCGCACCGACGAGCTCGAAGGGGCGCGTGGTCCCGCGCGCCTCGGAGAGATTCGTCCCTTCGACGAGGCAGCCCCCCGGGTAGACGAGCGCGGTCTCGGGGGTCGGCATGTTCGGCGAGGGGAGCACCCACGGGAGTCCGGTGTCCGCGGCGTGCATCCTCCTCCGCCAGCCGTCCATCGGAACGACCCGGAGGTCGCACGCGACCCCGAACGCGTCGTGGAACAGACGCGCGAGCTCTCCGGTCGTCATGCCGTGCCGGACGGGGATCGGGTAGCGACCGACGAAGCTCGACCATTCGGGATCGAGGACCGGTCCCTCGACCGCGATCCCCCCGATCGGATTGGGGCGGTCGAGCACGAGGACCGGGATCCCCGCCTCGCGCGCGGCCTCCATCACGAACGAGAGGGTGTACACGAAGGTGTAGTAGCGACTCCCGACGTCCTGCAGGTCGTAGACGATCGCGTCGAGCCCGTCGAGGTGCGACGGGGCGGGCCGCAGCGAAGCCTCGTCGGCGCCGTAGAGGCTGATCACGGGAAGGCCGAGCGTCGGGTCGGCCGGCTCCGCCACGCGCTCCATGTCCTGCGCCTCGCCGCGGACGCCGTGTTCGGGGGCGAACAGGCGCACGAGGCGGAATCGACCGTCCCGGGCGAGCCGGTCCGCGGCGTGCACGAGCCGACCGTCGACCGAGGCCGGGTGGGCGACGAGGGCGATGCGCGCGCCGCGCGGGAGAAGGTCCGCCGCGGGATCGAGGAAGACGTCGAGTCCGGACCGAACGGGGCTCACGGGATCTCCTCCGGGGCCGCGGAGTCTACCAACGTCGCCGCCTCGCCGCGTCGTCCGGGGACGAGGGTGAGCAGGCTCACGTCGGGCGGGACGTTCCACCGCGCGGGAACGATCGAGGTCCCGACGCCGGCGGTGATGAACAGGCGCGTCCCGTCGACGTCGAAGAGTCCGCGGGCGCGGGTGCGCCCCAGGCGCGTGTCGGTCGTGAGCGGGCCGAGGCCGGGGAGGAGGATCTGGCCGCCGTGGGTGTGCCCCGCGATCGCGAGGTCGGGGCGGGGAAGCGCCGCCTCCGACAGGACGAGCGCGACGTCGGGATGGTGGGCGAGGATCACCCTCGTGGGGGCCGACGGCGGGGACCACGCCCAGGCGGCGAGCTTCGAGGCCATGCGCCATCGCGCGCGGAACCCGGCGAGGTCGTCGAGCGGCTCGGTCGCGGCGTCGCCCTTCGCGTCGACGATCCGGAGCGCGGACAGCCCCGCGAGTCCCGCCCTCACCCGGAACGTCAGCGGCACGCCCGCGGGGCGCGCCGGGTCGGCGTCGACGGCGTCGATCGGCCAGGACGACGGCTCCGGGTCACCCTCCACCCAGAAGCGCGCCCGCACGGCGGCCCGGTCGGGGGCGCGGTCGACCCGGACCCGGGCGCGGCACCAACTCCCGAGCGGAGGGGCGAACGCGCTCGACGTGGAGCCCGGCAGGGGGGCCGACGCCCGAAAGGCGCGCTGCAGCGCGAACGCGCGCCGCCCGGGACGCGAGCGGATCCGCCAGGCGTCGAAGGCGCGCAACTCGAACGAGGTGGAGGTCTCGTCGACGCGGAAGGCGAAGATCGCTTCGAATCCGGAGGCGAGGTCGGGTGTCCCGGCCCAGGAGAGGACCGAATGCTCCGACCGGCCGCGGGTCCGCGCGAACGCGCGCGCGCCCTCCCGTGCGAGCCCCCACGGCGCGGCGTCCACCTTGGGATCGGCGACGAAGACCTCGACGCCCTCGCCGTGCACGTCGTAGTTCCGGGTCTCGTTGGCGAGGATCTCCGCCCGCCCCGACCACGCCGCGGCGAGCCGCTCCCGCACGGGAGACTCCGCCTCCCCCGGGGCGACGAGGACCGGGATCCCCGGCGCGACGGAGGCCAGCCAGTCCGCCGCGGCGCGCGCCGTCGCGTCGTCCCGTGCCGTCGCGCCTCGATCGAGCACGTCGCCGGGGACGAGCACGAGGTGCGGTCGGAACCCCGCCGCGATCGCGGGAATGCGGCGCCAGTTGAACGCGGAACGCGGCCAGTCCACGTCGCTGAAGACGAGCAGGCGCACCTCGCCCGTGCGCAGGCCCTCGGAAGGGACGCTCGCCCGCACCACGCGCAGGTCGCGCGGGTCTCGGCGGAGCCCCTTCCAGCCCGCCGCGCCGGCGGCGACCCCCACGGCCGCCCAGGCGGCGCGTCCCAGGAAAACGCGACGTCGCACCCGGGAAGGCTATCAGGGCACACGCGGTAGGATGCGCGGATGAACTACTTCTGCGTGGACATCGAGGCGTCGGGACCGGTCCCGCCGCTCTTCAACATGTTGTCGCTGGGGGCCACGGTCGTGCGCCCGGAGGGGGACCGGCACGCCGTCGGCGAGACCCTTTATCTCGAGCTCAAGCCGATCTTCCCCGGATTCGACGCCGACGCCATGCGCGTGTGCGGCCTGGACGCCGAGCGGCTTCGCCGCGAGGGCATGGAGCCGAAACTCGCGTTGGAACGACTGGCGCGCTGGGTCCAGGAGCATAACGCCGGCTCCGCCGATCGGCCCTGCTTCGTCGGCCACAACGCCGTGTTCGACTGGTCCCACGTCGCCTACTACTACGCGCACTTCGGCATGCCCAACCCGTTCGGCTACAAGGGGCTCGACACGAAAAGCCTCGCGATGGGGGTCTTGCGCGTCCCGTGGAACGAGACCTCCAAGGAGAACCTGGAGCGCGTGCTCCAGCTCCCGCCCCAGGATCCCGCGCAGATCCACCGGGCCGACTACGACGCGCACTACCAGGCGCTCATCCTCCAGGCGCTTCTCGACCGCAAGCCTTGACGGGCGGAAGGCCGGGGCGCTAGCCTTCCGGGTCCTTTATGGACGTTTTCCTCCCCACCCGCCTCGACCTCCACCCCGAGAGCTTCGTCGCGCCCGGCGCGACCGTCGTCGGGGACGTCGCGCTCGGCCCGAACAGCTCGGTCTGGTACGGCTGCGTGCTCCGCGGCGACCTCGAGCCGATCCGCGTCGGCGCGCGCACCAACATCCAGGACCTCACGCTCGTGCACGTCGACCGCGGCCTTTCGACCACGATCGGCGCGAACGTCACGATCGGACACCGCTGCGTGATCCACGGGTGCACGATCGGGGACGACGCCACGATCGGCATGGGCGCGGTCCTGCTGAGCGGGTGCCGGATCGGCCGCGGCGCGCTCGTCGCGGCCGGAGCGGTCGTGCGCGAGGGCTTCGAGGTCCCGGCCGGCGCGATCGCCGCGGGCGTTCCGGCGGTTCTGCGCGGGGAGGTGACCGACGCGCTCCGGCAGCGCTTCGCCCTCGGCGTCGAAGGTTACGTGGCCCTCGCGGGCGAGTACCGGGCCGGGCGGCTGGGAGGATCGCGATGATCGCGGCGGAGGGACACGAGACGTTCGCGAAGGTCGTCGACCGGGCCCGCTCGATCGCGATCGTCACGCACGTGAACCCCGACGGCGACGCCATCGGCTCGGAGGTGGGGATCGCCCGGTACCTCCTCGCCGTCGGCAAGCACGTCCGCGTGATCAACCAGGACGCCACTCCCGAGACGCTGCGTTTTCTCGAGGAGAAGGGGCCGGCCGCCGAGCCCTACGATCCGGCGACCCACGATCCGGTCTTCGAGTCGGTCGACCTCGTCCTGCTCGTGGACAACTCGGCCCCCGATCGCCTCGGGCGGGTCGAGCCGGTCGCGATGCGGCACGCCGACAAGGCCCTCTGCATCGACCACCACCCGACGAAGGGGACCCCCTGGCGATTCAACGTCCTCGAGGACCGCGCGAGCGCGACGTGCGCGATGATCTACGAGCTGATCCACGCGCGCGGCTATGTCCCCGACCGCGCGTGCGCGCAGGCGCTGTACGCCGGCATCGCGACCGACACCGGCTTCTTCCGATTCAACTCGACGAGGGCGGAGACCCACGAGATCGCCGCCGCGCTCCTCCGCCTGGGAGCGGAGCCGGTCCGCTGCTACGCCGAGGTCTACGAGCGCAACGCGCCGGAGTACACGCGCCTGCTCGGCCACGCCCTCGCGTCGCTTCGCCTGCAGGCGGGGGGGAAGCTCGCCTCGGTGCGCATTCCGCTCGCGACGCTCAGGGAGTGCAACGCGGAGCACGTCGACACCTCGGAGATCACGACCCCGCTCCTCGCGACCGACGGCGTCCGCGTCGTCGTCCTCTTCAAGGAGATGGACGGCGGGCGCGTGAAGGTGTCGCTGCGCTCGAAGGGGGAGCTCGACGTGCACGCCCTCGCGACCGAGTTCGGCGGCGGGGGGCACCGCAACGCCTCGGGCATCGTGATGAAGGCGCGGTTCGAGGAGGCGATCGAGCGGGTGCTCGCGCGCGCGGAGCGGCTCGTCGAGGGGCCCGCGGCGTGAACGTCCGGGTGCTGTACTTCGCCTCCCTCGCGGACCGCGCCGGCCTGCGAAGCGAGACGATCGAGCTCGCGACCCCGACCGACATCGCGGGGCTGTGGGCGCTCGTCGGCGAACGCCATCCCGGTCTCGCGGAGCTTCCGGTGAGGCCGATGGCCGCCTGCGACCGCGTGTACGCGTCGTGGGATCGGTCGCTGGAAGGCGTCGAGGAAGTGGCCTTCCTGCCGCCGGTCAGCGGAGGTTAGTCGTGGCGAGGCTCGTCGAGTCGGAGATCCAGGCGGACGAGCTGCTCGGTGCGGTCCGCTCCGACGCCGACGGCGGCCTGGCGCTGTTCGTCGGCGTCGTCCGCGATCACAACGACGGGCGCCGCGTGTCGTTCCTCGAATACGAAGCCTACGGGCCCATGGCCGTCGCCGAGATGGAGAAGATCGAGGTCGAGGCGGTCGCGAAGTTCGGCGTCTCGAGAGTCGCGATCGTCCATCGCGTCGGCCGCCTCGAGATCGGCGAGGTTTCGGTCGCCGTCGCCGTCGCGTCGCACCATCGCGCCGAGGCGCTCGACGCGTGCCGGTTCGCGATCGACACCCTCAAGCACACCGTTCCCATCTGGAAGAAGGAGCACTTCGAGGGGGGAGCGGTGTGGATCGAGGGGTGCGGGCACCCGTAGGAGAAACCCCAGGTCCTCGCCGACGCGGCACGCCTCGACCCGGATCTCGTGCGCGCCCGCGTTCCAGGAGACGCGGACCGTCGCCTCCTCGATCCTGCGGCGGAGGGGATCCAGGTCCTCGAGCCGGAACGGGGGGCCGCCCGGGGAGCCCGGCAACGGGGATCGGGAAAGGACGACCTCGCCGTCCACGCGCACCTCGAAGGCGTCGTCGGTCGTGATCCCGAGCTCCCCCTCGGTCGCGCCTTCGGCGACGACGACCGTGCGGGCGGCGGCGCAGGTGGGCTTCGCCTCCGGCGGCGACCCCGAGAGCCGGTCGAGGTCCACGAACGCGTCCGTGGGCACGAGCGGATCGGGGCCCTTCCCTTCGGGGGCGCGAGGCACCTCCCAGCGGGTCACGAACGGTCCGAGCGCGACGAGCTCGTAAACCGTCGCCCCGCGGTCCTTGAATCGGGGCCGGAAGCGTGGATCGCGCTCGAGACGTTTCGTGATCGAGACGTAGCGCGCGGGAACGACGACGAAACGGCTGCGGAACGTGTCGCGGATCCCGGGGTAGGGGTCCGGGTCGCGCCCCGAGGCGATCCGCCACCAGGCGCTCGCCCGCTCGGGATCGGTGGCGTAGAAGAAGGTGGGGTCGAGGCCGATGAGGTAGCGGTGCCGCGGGGCGTGGAAGAACAGCTCCGGGAAGTCGTCCCACCCGAGATTGAAGATCGTCTCCCCTTCGGGGACGTGCCCCGCGACCCATGCGCCGGCCGGCTCGAGGGCGCCGCTGGGGTCCCCGACGAGCGCGTCGCGGTTCGACCGGACGCTCGCCACGAGGCCGACCGCGACCGCGACCGACGCCAGGGAGCGCAACCACGGGACGCTCCTTCCCCGATCGCGCAGCGCGACGCCGAGGGAGAGCATCGTGAACGGCGCCCAGAGCTCGACGAACCGCTGGCTCAGGCAGGCCAGGCCAAGGAACCCGGCTGCGACCGCGAGCAGCGTGCGGGCCTCGGACGACGCGCGGCGCGCCGCGACGAGGAGCGCGATCGCGGCGCCGAACGCGGCGAAGACGCCGACGTTTCGCGCCAGAAGCTCGCTCGCCGGCAGGGGGAGCATCTCGGTTCCCATGCGGACCTCCGCCCCGCGAAGCCACGAGTTCGACAGGACGCCGACGTTGGCGATCCACCAGAAGCGCACGTTGTTCGGGAAGTAGGGGTTGAGGAGCGTTCCGGCGAAGGCGCCTCCGAGCGCCCACGCGGTCGTGCGGAAGCGGGACAGGAATCGCGTGCCGGGCGCGACGTCGCGCGTCAGGTCGTGGAACAGGGCGACGGCGGGGAGCGCGTGATACGAGCAGTGGACCCACGCGAACGCCGCGGACCAGAGCGCCGTCTCGCGCCGGCGGCCCAACAGGATCGCGGTCGTCCCGCCGAGCACGACCGCGATCGAGAGGACGACCGGGCGCGTGAACGTGTACCGGAAGAGCGCATCGGGACAGAAGGCGAGAACCGCGAGGCTCAGCAACGCCGCGTGGGGGATCTCGAGCCGCCGTGCGGAGACGTAGAACACGCCCATCACGGCGGCGGCGAATCCGACCGCCGCGACCCTCGCTCCGGCGAGGAGGTCCCCGAACGTGAACGGGATCAGGAGGAGGTGGTAGACGAGGTTGAAGTTCGCGAAGCGGTCCCGGAGGAAGGACTCCTGAAACCAGGGGAAGGTGCGGGAGATCCCCTCGTCGCGGATCCACTGGGCGTACCGGATGTGGAAGTACCCGTCGCCGTCGTAGATCGGAGGGCCGGACCAGCGGACCGCCGCGACGACGGCGGCCGAGACGCCGACGACGAACAGCAGGGTGGTCCAGTCTCGAAGGGTGAAGGCGCGCATTCGCCGAAGGCTACGGCGATCCCGGGGCGCCGCCCAGCGGTTCCCGCCCGTTCCCGCTCCGCGGGAAAAGGGGCCTGGCCCCTTTTTCAATCCAGATCCATCCGCTCCATGTCCTCCTCCTCGAACCCGAGGTAATGCGCGAGCTCGTGGTGGAGGGTGCGGGTGATCTCCTCCCGCAGGTGCTCCTCGTCCTCGGCGAACCGCTCGAGGTTGCGCTTGAAGAGCAGGATCCGCGGGGGTTCGACGGAGAGGGCGCCGCCGGTGCCGAACGTGCGCTCGTCGAGGGCGGAGCCGACGAACAGGCCCAGGAGCTCGGGATCGAGGGGCGGCATCTCCTCGGTGAGGATCGCCTCCGAGGGCACGTCCTCGACGGTCGTCGCGACCTCGGCGAGGTGGGAGCGGAAGTTCTCGGGGAGCATCTCTCCCGCGGCGACGACGACCTCCTCGAACTCCGAGCGGGCCAGTCGCACGGGCGGCGGGAAACGCTCGGGGTCGAGCGTGGTCGCCCGCGCGAGCTTGGCGTCGGCGGCGGCGAAGTCGCCTTCGCGCTCGTCGAGCAGCGCCGCGATGTTGAGGGCGTCGGGAAGGTCGGGGTCGGCCGCGAGGGCCGCCTTCGCCTCCGGGCGCGCCTCGGCGAACCGGCACGCGCGGAACAGGGCGACCGCCAGGCTCGCGCGGAACTCCGGGTCCTCCGGGTCGAGGGCGACGGCGTTTCTCAGCTCCTTGACGGCGTCGTCGGGGCGGTCGAGCTCGAGATAGGCCTGCCCCGCCAGGAAACGCAGGACCGGGTCGTCACCGAGCTCGTGCAGGGCGATCTTGGCGCGGGCGAGGGCCTTGTCGGCGTCGCCTTCGTCGAGGGCGTCGTAGATCTCCTCGACGATGCGCTCGTCGTCGTCGGAGGCGGGCGGTTTCGGGCTCATCGGGGGACGCATGCTAGCATGACGTGTTTGCCGAGCCCTTTCTTTATCAAGGAGATACGCGGGAATGGCCGTCGTCGAGCGCCAGGACGTCAGGAACCTCGCCATCATCGCCCACGTCGATCACGGGAAGACCACCCTCGTCGACGCGATGCTCTGGCAGAGCGGCATCTTCCGCGACAACGAATACGTCGTGGAGCGCGTGATGGACTCGATCGACCTCGAGCGTGAGAAGGGCATCACGATCATGGCCAAGAACACGGCCATCGCCTACAAGGGGACGAAGATCAACATCGTCGACACCCCGGGGCACGCCGACTTCGGCGGCGAGGTCGAGCGTACCCTCAAGATGGTCGACGGCGTCATGCTCCTGGTCGACGCGAGCGAGGGGCCGCTCCCGCAGACCCGGTTCGTCCTTCGCAAGGCCCTCGAGCAGGGGCTGGCCCCGATCGTCGTGATCAACAAGATCGACCGCTCCGACGCCCGCGCCAAGGAGGTCCTCAACGAGGTCTACGACCTCTTCATCGACCTCGACGCGACCGAGGACCAGCTCGAGTTCCCGGTCCTCTACGCCAACGCCCGCAAGGGGATCGTACGTCGCACCCCCGACGGGGCGGACGAGCCGCTCGTG
>DASVAW010000168.1 GCA_036376135.1 Candidatus Polarisedimenticolaceae bacterium
GCGTACGCCGCCGCGCGCCACGTCGAGCGGATGACGAGGTCCTTCGTCGGATCGCCCATCCCCTCCACGGCCAACGTGTCGATCTCGGCGCCGGGAACCGCTTCGCGCAGCTCGTCGAGGATCGCGAGCCTGCGTTCGCTTTCGTCGAGCGGCTCGAGCCGCTCCCGCCAGCGTGCCGCCGCGATACCCACGTGGGTCGCCGTCTCTTCCGCGCTCAGCGAGCCGTCGGCGCCGAGCGTCGCGTAGACGGTGCGCGTCGTCCGATTCTCCTCCGCCTTGAAGTCGGGTATCGGGACGGGGGCGGTGCTGGTTCCGTCCCCCACCGCCGCGAGCACGCCGCGGAAGCTCCAGGGGACGGTCCCGGCCGGAAGCGACGACGACGGGACGAACCACACGGCGCCCCCCTCCGTGTCGATCCTCACCACCGCGTCGTTGAAGAGCACCGGAAGCGGGAGATCGGCGGGGAGCGAACCGGTTCCCCGGCGCCTCACCTGCGCGAGCTCCGCGCGGACGCCCGCCGCGCGCAGCGCCACGACCGCCGCGGCCGCGAGGTCGGCGGAGGTTCCCCTCCCCGCCTTCAGCAGATCGTCGGGAGACTCGGTCGAGCGCCAGGCGCTCGCGTGGTCGACGACGATCTTGTCGCGAAGCGCACGGCGGATCGACTCCGCCTTCTCGACCGCCGAGCCCTTCCCCTCGGCCGCGGCCCTCCCGAGCGCGGCGACCGAGGTTGCGCCCCGTTTCAGCCACGCGTCCAGCCCCTTCTTCCGGTCCTTGGCGTAGCCCAGCCAGTCGGAGCCGACGTCGACGTAGACGTCTTCGTTCTTGAAGCTGACGGTGTAGAGGATGAGCGCCTTCGACAGGTCGGCCCCCGCGGGCAGGTGCGCGAACGAGGGAAGCGGCTCGACGTCGCGGAACGACCAGGCGTAAAGCCGCCCGCGCAGATGGCGCCCGACCTTCGGCTGGGACTCCTCGGGGGTGAGCTTGACCGCGGCGGTGCGGATCCCCAGCCCCTCGGGCGAGACCAGGACGAGCCTGCTCTCGAGCACCGGGATGTCCTCCTGGAGAAGCCACCGCTCGTTGGGCCAATAGTCGCTCCCCATCTCGATGCGGACGTCGAGGATCGCCCCGACTTCGACCTTGGGAAAGGCGACGCGGACCGTCGCGACCTCGACGTCCTTCCCGACGCGGCGCTTCTCGCGAAAGACCGTGTCCGCCGCGTCCACCACGGTGCCGTCCGGGAGCACCGTGCGCGCCGACACCTTGTTCACCCGTCCCGTCTCGAGGTCGAGCCCGAAATCGGAGTACGCGTCGACCCCGGCGGGGGTCAGGATCTTCACCCGCCGGACGTAGGCGATGTGCTGGATCCACTGGCCGTCGTCCTCCAAGGACTGCTCGATCTGCTCGGCCTCGAGGAGGACGACCGCGGGGCTCCCCGGCGCATACGTGACCGACGCGAGCGCGCGATGCGCCTCGGGAATCGGCGGGAATCCCTGCCCCAGGAAAAGCTTGGCGGCGTCGCCGTCGGCGGCGGGCGACGGCGACACGCGCGACAGCAACGCCGCCAGAAGGACAAACGCGCGACCGGCTCGAATCATCGGCAATCCCCCGAGGTGGACGGAGTATCCCCGCTCCCGCGCGCAGGGTCAACGCGCGGTCGGTCAAGCGGGCGGTATCCTCCCGGCCCATGCGCGAGCCCCTTCCCATCGACGGCGCGCTCCCCCGGATCGTCGACCTCGTGCGCTCGAAACGCGCGCTCGTCGTCGTGGCCCCTCCGGGGGCGGGAAAGACGACGCGCGTCCCGCCGGCGCTCGCGGAGGACGGGCCGGTCGTGGTCCTGCAGCCCCGCCGCGTCGCCGCGCGCGCCCTCGCGCGCCGGATCGCCGAGGAGCGGGGGTGGGCGCTCGGCGAGGAGGTCGGCTGGCAGGTCCGGTTCGAGCGACGCTTCGGGCCCCGCACCCGGGTGCTCGTGGCGACGGAAGGCACGCTGACCGGCCGACTGCGCGAGGACCCGCTCCTCTCGGGATTCCGGACCGTCGTCCTCGACGAGTTCCACGAGCGCTCGATCCACGCCGACCTCGCGCTGGCCCTGGCGAGGCAGGCGTTCGAGGCCCGCGACGATCTGCGGCTGGTCGTCATGTCGGCGACGCTGGACCCGGGGCCCGTCGCCGCCTACCTCGGCGGCGCGCCGGTGATCGAGGTGGCGCACCGCCCGCATCCGGTCGAGATCCGTCACGAGCCGCACCGCTCCCCCGCGGACGCGGTGTGCGCGGCGATCGCCGAGGGCTCGGGACACGTGCTCGTGTTCCTTCCCGGCGCCCCCGAGATCGCGCGGCTCGCGCGGGAGCTGGAAGGGCGCACGGGGGACGCGGTCGTGCTGGGGCTGCACGGCTCGCTCGATCCCGACGCGCAGGACCGCGCGATCGCCCCCTCCTCGCGCCGGAAGGTGATCCTCGCGACCAACGTCGCCGAGACCTCGATCACCGTGGAGGGGGTGAGCCACGTCGTCGACCTCGGTCGCCACAAGGTCGCGCGGCTGGATGAAGGGCTCGGCCTCGACCGGCTCGTGACCGAGCGCGTCTCGAGGGACTCCGCCGACCAGCGGGCGGGGCGCGCCGGAAGAACCGGCCCGGGCATCGCCACGCGGCTGTGGGACCCGCGCGAGGAGCTGCGCGAGCGGCGCGAGCCCGAGATCGAGCGCATCGACCTCGCGGGGCCGGTCCTCGACCTGCTGGCGTGGGGGGGCGACCCGCGGACCTTCCCGTGGTTCGAGCCTCCCCCCGAACGGCGCCTCGAGAACGCGATCGCGCTCCTCGCCGCGCTCGGCGCGGTGGAACGCGGCCGCGTGACGGGACTCGGCCTCGCGCTCGCGCGGTTTCCCCTGCCTCCGCGACTCGCCCGCGTGCTGGTCGCGACCGGTGGAACGCGGGAAGCCGCCGCGGCGTGCGCCGTGCTCACCGAGCGCTTCCGGATCGGCGAGGCGAGCGTCGCGACCGAATGCGACGTGGCGGCCCGGGTGGATCGACTGGACGAAGCCCCCTTCTCCGTCCGGCGCGTGGCCGATGAGCTCCGCGAGATCGCGCGACGCGTGCCGCGCGGGGACGCCGGCGACGCGGTTCCGCTCCGGCGGGCGTTGTTCGAGGCCTACGCGGACCGGCTCGCGCAAAGGCGCGCGCCGGGCTCCCCGCGACTGCGCCTGCGCTCGGGGCACGGCGCGGTCCTCGGGCGGGAAAGCGGCGTGCGCGAGGGCGAATACCTCGTCGCCCTCGACCTCGAGGCGGCATCGCGCGCGGGCACCGCCGAGGCGATCGTGCGCGCGGCGAGCCGCGTCGAGCCGGAATGGCTTCCGCCGGGGGAGCGCGAGGTCGTCCACCGCCTCGAGGGAAGCCGCGTGCGCGCCGTCGAGGTCGAGCGGCTCGGCGCGATCGAGATCGTGCGGCGTCCCGTCGCCCCCGACCCCGGGGTCGCGGCGGCGATCGTCGCGCGCGCGGTGCTCGAGCGCGGATTCGGGGAGGCCGGCGTCGCGCTCCGGCGGCGCCTGCGGTTCGCGGGGATCGACGTGGACCTCGAGCCGCTGGTGCTCGCGGCTTGCGCCGGCGCGACGGAGGTGCCGACACTCGACCTCGCGTCGCTCCTCCCGCGCGCGCAGCACGAGGCGCTGCGCCGCGAGGCCCCCGAGACGGTGCCGGTCCCGAGCGGTCGATCCGCCCGCGTCGACTACCGCGACGACGGCAGCGCGGTGGCGTCGGTGAAGCTGCAGGAGCTGTTCGGGCTTGCGGACTCCCCGCGGCTGGGGCCCCGGAAGGAGCCCCTGGTCTTCGAGCTGCTCGCGCCGAACGGACGCCCCGTCCAGACCACGCGCGATCTCCGTTCGTTCTGGGAGCGCACCTACCCGGAGGTGCGACGCGAGCTGCGCGGGAGATACCCGAGACACCCGTGGCCGGAGGATCCCTGGACCGCCCGTGCGACCCACCGCACGCGCCGTCGGGAGTGACTTGCCCCTCGGGTCTATCCTGTGCGGCGATGATCGGCATCCGTCGAGAGGACAAGAACCGCTGGGAGCGCCGCGTCCCGCTCACGCCCGACCACGTCGCCGTCCTCCGTCGCGAACACGGCGTCGAGGTCCGGGTGCAGCCCTCGCCCCTTCGTTGTTATCCCGACCCCGCCTATCGCGCGGTCGGCGCGGAGGTCGCCGAGGACCTCGCGGGGTGCGGCGTCGTGCTCGGCGTGAAGGAGGTCCCGCTCGACCGGATGATCGCGGGGACGACCTACGTCTACTTCGCGCACGTCCTCAAGGGGCAGCCCTCGAACATGCCCATGCTGCGGCGGCTGATGGACCTCGGCTGCTCGCTCGTGGACTACGAGAAGGTCACCGACGACCGCGGGAGGCGGCTGATCTTCTTCGGCCGGCACGCGGGGTACGCCGGGATGATCGACACGCTGCACGCCCTCGGGCGGCGGCTGGAGCGCGAGGGGATCGAGACGCCCTTCGCCGCGATCCGGCTCGCGCACGAATACGCCGACCTCGACGAGGTACGCGACGCCCTCGACCGCGTCGGCGACGCCATCCGCCACGACGGCATCCCGCCGGAGCTGCACCCCCTCGTCGTCGGGATCACCGGCACCGGGAACGTCTCGCAGGGTGCGATCGAGATGTTCTCCGAGCTTCCCTGGGAGGACGTCTCCCCCGACGACCTCGCCGACCTCGCCGGCGACAGGGACCGGCCGCGCAACATCCTCTACCGCGTGGTCCTCGACGGCGCCGATCGCGTCGCGCGCGAGGACGGCGCGCCGTACGACGACGCCGACTTCCGCGCGAATCCCGCGCGGTACCGCAACACGATGGCGCGCCACCTTCCGTACCTCACCGTGCTCGTCAACGGCATCTACTGGGCCCCCGGCATGCCGCGCGTCGCCTCCAAGGAGGAGCTTCGCGCCTTGTGGTCGGGGCCGACGCCGCCTCGCCTGCGCGTGATCGGCGACATCTCGTGCGACCTCGAAGGCTCGATCGAGGCGACGATGCGGATCACGACCCCGGGCGACCCCTTCTTCGTGTGGAACCCCGACACGGACCGCGAGACCTCCGGGATCGAGGGGAAAGGGCCGGTGATCCTGGCGGTGGACAATCTTCCCTGCGAGATCCCGGTCGACGCCTCGCAGTACTTCGGCGACGCGCTGGTGCGGTTCATCCCGGCGCTCGGGCGGTGCGACTTCGACGCGCCTCTCGACTCGCTCGCGCTTCCCCCCGAGATCCGGCGCGCGCTGATCCTCCACCGCGGCCGCCTCACCCCGGAGTTCGCGTACCTCGAAAGGCACGTCGACGCCGAGGCTCCCCGTCGCGGAGGGTCCGCATGAAACGGGTCCTCGTCCTGGGCGCCGGCCTCGTCAGCCGGCCGATCGTCCGCGACCTGCTCTCGCGCGGCATCCCCGTCACCGTCGCCGACCGGGCGCCGGAGCGTGCCGAGGCGCTCGTGGCGGGGGTCCCGCACGGCCGCGCGACCTCGGTGAACGCCGACGACGACGACGCGCTGGGCGCCCTCGTCCGCGACGCCGACCTCGTCGTGAGCCTGCTCCCCTACACGCGGCACGTCGCCGTCGCCCGCGCGTGCCTGGCCCTGCGCCGCGACCTCGTCACGACCTCCTACGTCTCCCCGGAGATGCGCGCGCTCGACAACGAGGCCCGGGCGTCGGGCCTGCTCTTCCTCAACGAGTGCGGGCTCGACCCGGGGCTCGATCACATGTCGGCGATGCGCGTGTTCGCGAGGCTTCGCGCCGAGGGGACGACGCTCGTCTCCTTCTGGAGCTCGACGGGAGGGCTTCCCGCCCCGGAGGCGGCGACGAACCCGTGGGGGTACAAGTTCTCGTGGAGCCCCCGCGGCGTCCTGCTCGCGGGGCGCAACGCCGCGCGATTCCTCGAGAACGGCGCGGTCGTGGAGGTTCCCGGCCCCCGGCTGTTCGACCGGGTCGCGCCCATGGAGGTCCCCGGGATCGGCGCGTTCGAGTACTACCCGAACCGGGACTCGCTCCCGTACGTCGACACCTACGGGATGCACGGCGTGCGATCGATGTTCCGCGGCACGATCCGTTACCGCGGCTGGAGCGCGATCCTGCGGGAGGTGGGACGGATCGGCCTGCTCGACGTCGAGCCGCGGGCGTGGCCGGAAGGCGCGACCTGGCGGGACGCGATGCGCGCGCTCGCTCCCGACGCGACCGCCTCGGATCCCCGTTTCGCGGCGCTGGCGTGGGCGGGTTGTTTTTCCGACCGACCGATCGGGACGACTGCGGCGGCGCCGATCGACCTGCTCTGCGCCCTGCTCGAGGAGCGGCTCGCCTACGCCCCCGGCGAGCGCGACATGATCGTGATGGAGCACCGCTTCGAGGCGACGGCCGGCGCCGCCCGACGCCGCGTGGTCTCGCGCCTCGTCGCCTTCGGCGAGCCCGGAGGCGACTCGGCCATGGCGCGCACGGTCACGCTCCCCGCGTCGATCGCGGTGCGCTTGCGTCTGTCCGGAGACCTCCCCCTCGC
Organism: Candidatus Polarisedimenticolaceae bacterium; assembly: GCA_036376135.1. Classification (NCBI taxonomy): domain Bacteria; kingdom Pseudomonadati; phylum Acidobacteriota; class Candidatus Polarisedimenticolia; order Candidatus Polarisedimenticolales; family Candidatus Polarisedimenticolaceae; species Candidatus Polarisedimenticolaceae bacterium. The sequence continues at coordinate 6,524 of DASVAW010000168.1, forward strand.
GGGAGTGCACATCCCCGTCGCCCCCGGGATCTACGAGCCGGTGCTCGCGGGGATGGAGTCGTTCGGGGTGCGGTTCGAGGAGTCCGAGACCGCGCTCTAGCCCTGGCGGGGCTGCAGCCGTCGCTTGAGGAACCACCCCTGCGCGCTGACGGGCGACTCGCCGTCGCCGGCGCGGACGCGTTCCCACGTTCCGTCGGGACGCAGGAACCTCGCCTTCACGTTGTCGGCGAGATACGCCCCGAGGACCTCGAAGCGCAAGAGCTCGACCAGGCGCGGATCGAGGACCGGGAACAGCACCTCGACGCGGTTGTTGATGTTGCGCGGCATCAGGTCGGCGCTCCCGAGCCAGATCTGCTCGTCGCCGGCGTTGCGGAAGTAATACACCCGGCTGTGCTCGAGGAACCGGCCGACGATGCTCGTGACCCGGATGTTCTCGCTGACCCCGGGAACGCCGGGAACGAGCCCGCAGATCCCCCGGCAGATCAGGTCGGCGCGGACCCCGGCCTGCGAGGCCTCGTAGAGCAGCCGGATCATCCGCCGGTCCACCAGCGAGTTCATCTTGAAGATCAGGTGCGCGGGCTCCCCGGCGCGCGCGTGGGCGATCTCGCGCTCGATCAGGCTCTCGAGGCGCTCGCGGAGGTTGACGGGGGCGACGAGCAGCCTGCGGTAGTCGCGCTTGGCGGAGTAGCCGGTCAGGAAGTTGAAGAGGTCCGTGGCGTCCGCGCCGATCTCCTCGTTGCAGGTCAGCAGGCCCAGGTCGGTGTAGAGCTGCGCGGTGACCGCGTTGTAGTTGCCGGTCGACAGATGGACGTAGCGGCGGAGGCGCTCCCCCTCGCGGCGCACGACGAGGGCGATCTTGGAGTGCGTCTTGAGTCCGAGCAGGCCGTAGACGACGTGCACGCCCTCGTTCTCCAGCGCGCGCGCCCACTCGATGTTCCGCTCCTCGTCGAAACGGGCCTTGAGCTCGACGAGCACCGTGACCTGCTTTCCCTCCTCCCGCGCCTCCATCAGCGCCTGCACCACGGGCGCGTTCCGCCCCACGCGGTACAGCGTCATCTTGATGGCGAGCACGTCGGGGTCGGCCGCCGCCTGACGGAGGAAGTCCACCACCGGCGTGAACGAGTCGAAGGGGTGGTGCAGGAGCAGGTCCTCGCGACGGATCGCCGCGAAGAGGTCGGGCTTCTTGTCCGCCTTGGCTTCGAGCGCCGCGGGGACGGTCGCGAGGAACGGCGCCTCCTTGAGGTCGTGCCGGTCGGTGCCGTAGACGACCATGAGGTGGCTGAGCGCCAGCGGCCCCTCGACGACGTAGAGGTCCTCCCGGTCCGCCTCGAGATTCGACAGGAGCAGCTCGCGGGTCCCGGCCGGCATTCCCGCCTCGACCACGACCCGCGTGACGAACCCGAACTGGCGCTGGCGGACGCCCTCCTCGATCTGCTCGAGCAGGTCGCCCGCCTCGAGCTCCTGCAGGATGACGTCGGCGTTCCGGGTCACGCGGAAGGGGTGGACCTCCACGACGTCGAGCCCCGGGAACAGGTCGCCGAGGTTCGCGACGACGATCTGCTCGAGCGGGACCCATCGGTGGCGCCGCGGCGGGGATCCCGGCTCGGCGACTCCGGGGAGGTGCGACACGAGCACCCACTGCGGAAGCGTGCCCGGGACCTTCACCCGCGCGAAATGCTCCCCGCCCTCGGCGTCGCGCACCGTGACCGCGAGGTTCATCGTGAGGTTCGAGATGTGAGGGAACGGGCGGGAGGGGTCGACCGCGAGCGGCGTGAGGACCGGGAAGACCTTCTCGTCGAAATAGGCCTTCGCCGCGGCGCGCTCGACGGACTCGAGGGCTTCCCAGTCGAGCAGGTCGACCCCCGCCGCGGCGAGCGCGGGAACGAGCTCGTGCAGGAAGGTCGCCCGCGCGTCGTGCATCAGCGTCGCGCAGCCGCGCCGGACGTCGGCGAGCGCCACGGCCGGCGTCCGGCCGTCGGGACCGGGGTCGAGCACCCCCGCCTCGACCTGCTGCATGAGGCCGGCGACGCGGATCATGAAGAACTCGTCGAGGTTCGATCCGACGATCGACAGGAACTTCACCCGCTCGAGCAGGGGGTTCGCCGGATCCCTCGCCTCGTCGAGCACCCGCCACTGGAAGTCGAGCAGCGACAACTCGCGATTGGCGTACAGACGCGGATCGTCGAGCGCCGGGGGGCCGGCGGAGGGGCTCGTGGCGGGCGCGACGTCGTTCATCGTTTCGGTCCGGCCCGTCGACCCGTCGGGAGCCGCGCTTCGGTGGATGCGTCGGATCCTCACGCGCGACGGTTGTAGAACATAGGCACCCCGGAGCCAAGTGACAATTCGGGGGGGCCGGGTTAGCCTTCCCGCCGCCCGACGGAGGATCCGCATCGATGACCGCCTCGAAGTTCCTGCGCGCCGTCCTGCCCGTGCTCCTCCTCGCCGGTTGCGGCGGCTCCGCCCCCTCGCCCTCCTCCGCCCCGGGCGGCGGATCGAGCGACGGGATCCTGATCGGCCACTACGGCTCGATGACCGGCTCGGAGGCGACCTTCGGGCAGTCGACCGACAACGGGATCCGCCTCGCGATCGAGGAGTTCAACGCGGCCGGCGGCCTTTCCGGTCGCCGGATCGAGCTCAAGACCTACGACACCCAGGGGAAGAGCCAGGAGGCGGGGACGGCGGTCACCCGGCTCATCACCGACGACAAGGTCGTCGCGGTCCTCGGCGAGGTCGCCTCGTCCCTTTCGATCGCGGGGGGGCGGGTCGCCCAGCAGTTCGGCGTGCCGATGATCACCCCCTCCTCGACGAACCCGGCGGTCACCCAGATCGGCGACAAGGTCTTCCGGGTCTGTTTCCTCGATTCGTTCCAGGGGCGCGCCGCCGCGCAGTTCGCCCGCGACCATCTGAAGGTCAGCCGCGCGGCGATCCTCTACGACCAGGGGCAGGCCTATTCGAAGGGGCTCAAGGACTTCTTCAAGGAGGCGTTCGTCGCGCGCGGCGGGACGATCACGACGGAACAGGCCTACGGCGGCGGCGACCAGGACTTCAGCGCGCAGCTGACCACGATCCGCGCGACCGCCCCCGAGGTGATCTACGTCCCCGGCTACTACACCGACGCGGGCAACATCGCGCTCCAGGTGCGCAAGCTCGGCCTGAAGGCGCCGCTGCTCGGCGGCGACGGGTGGGACTCGACGCAGCTCGTGGCGATCGGGGGCGAGGCGATCGAGGGGAGCTACTTCACCAACCACTACTCGCACCAGGACCAGCGCCCCGAGGTCGACAACTTCGTGCAGCGGTACCGCGCCAAGTTCGGCCAGGTCCCGGACGGGCTGGCCGCGCTCGGCTACGACGCGGCGCGGCTCCTGTTCGACGCGATGGCCCGAGGGAAATCGCTGTCGGGGGCCGACCTCGCCGCCGCGATCGCCGCGACCCGGGACTTCCCCGGGGTCACCGGCCGCATCACGATCGACCCGAACCGCGACGCGCAGAAGTCCGCGGTCGTCGTGCAGGTCCGGGGCGGCGTCCCGGTCTACGTCGCCACCGTCGAGCCGTGACGACCTCCCGCCCCCGCCGGTGACGAAGCTCCTGCAGACCCTCTCGGACGGCCTCGCCGTCGGCAGCCTGTACGCGCTGATCGCGCTGGGCTACACGATGGTCTACGGCATCCTGCAGTTCATCAACTTCGCGCACAGCGACGTCTTCGTCGTGGGCGCGTGGGTCTCCTACACGCTCGCCCTGGCGTTCGGCCTCGCCGGGGCGACATCCGCCCCCTCCCCGGCGGCGGGGTTCGCGATCCTCCTCGGGGCGATGCTCGCGTGCGGCGCGCTCGGGTTCGTCATCGAGCGCTTCGCGTACCGGCCGCTGCGCGCGGCGCCGCGGCTCAACGTGCTGATCACCGCGATCGGGGTCTCGCTGTTCCTCCAGAACGTCGGCCAGCTCCCGTGGATGTTCGGGACCCAGCCCCAGCGGATGCCGAGCCTGCTTCCCGACACGACGCTGTTCGAGGCGGCGGGAGTCCGGTTCGGGCTCGTGGACCTCGCCGGCGCCGCGACGGCCGTCGTGCTCATGCTCGCTCTCGAGGCGCTGATCTACCGGACGCGCCTCGGGCGCGCGATGCGCGCCTGCGCCTTCGACACGCGCGTCGCCGCCCTCATGGGAATCCCGGTCGACCGGGTGATCTCCTTCACCTTCGTGCTCGGCTCGATGCTCGCGGCGGCGGCGGGGTTCCTGTACGCGATGAAGTACCCGGGGCTCAACCAGCCCGCGCACGCGACGTGGGTCCTGCTCGGCCTCAAGGCCTTCGTCGCCGCCGTCGTCGGCGGGATCGGCAACGTGCGCGGCGCGATGCTCGGCGGCGTGCTGATCGGACTCGTGGAGATGTTCGGCGCCGCCTACCTCTCCCCGCACCTGCGCGACATCTACGTCTTCTCCCTGCTGATCGTCGTGCTGCTCGTCCGGCCCAGCGGGATCCTCGGCCGGGCGACGGCGGAGAAGGTATGACCGGACCGTTCCTGCGCGGGTTCGTCCCGCTCCTCCTCGGGATCGCCCTCGCGGTCGCCGTGCAGTCCGTCGCCGCGACGTGGATCGGCCCGTTCTACGGGAAGCTGCTCATGGACATCGGGATCAACGTGATCCTGGCGGTCTCCCTCAACATCGTGAACGGCTACACGGGACAGTTCTCGATCGGTCACGCCGGTTTCATGGCGGTCGGCGGCTACACCGCGGGCGCGATCACCTACTACGGGTCGTTCGCGGCCTTCGGCTCCGCGCAGCCGGTGCCGGGGCTGGTCTCGACGGGGGACGCGCTGTTCGTCGCGTCGTGCGTCGCCGGGGGGCTCGCGGCGGCGCTCGCCGGGCTCGCCGTCGGGCTTCCGTCCCTGCGGCTTCGGGGTGACTACCTGGCGATCGTGACCCTGGGCTTCGGCGAGATCGTGCGCGTGCTCCTCCAGCGCAGCGGGGACGTGCTGGCCACGGCCGACGAGGTACGGGCGGCCTCCCCCGCGAAGCTGGCGACGAGCCTGGGAGGCTCGCTCGGCTTCACCGGGATCCCCTACTACACGGACCTTTTGTGGGTGGGCGTCTTCGTCGCCGTGACGCTGTTCGTCGCCGCGCGCCTGAAGGACTCCGGCATCGGCCGGAGCATGCTCGCGATCCGCGAGAACGAGGTGGCCGCCGAGGCGGTGGGGGTCCCGACGACGCGCTACAAGGTGCTCGCGTTCGTGCTCGCGGCCGGGTTCGCCGGGATCGCGGGGGGACTGTTCGCACACGAGGTCGGAACGTCGCTCAACCCGCGGGAGCTGGGCTTCCAGAAGTCCTTCGACATCGTGATCATGGTCGTGCTGGGCGGCATGGGATCGATCTCGGGGTGCGTCGCCGCGGCGATCGTGCTGACGGTCCTCCCCGAGGCCCTTCGCGACTTCGCGCAGTGGCGCATGCCGGTCTACGCGCTCCTGCTCATCCTCATGATGATCGTCCGTCCGCAAGGCCTGTTCGGCCTGCGCGAGCTCGGGGACGTCGTCCCGTTCCTCCGGCGGCGCAAGGAGTCGGCGTGAGCCCGGCGCCGGTCCTGCGCGTCCGCGGGGTCTGCGTCGCCTTCGGCGGCCTCAAGGCGCTCCAGGACTTCTCGCTCGAGCTCCCCGAGGGCGGGCTGCACGGGTTGATCGGACCGAACGGCGCGGGGAAGACGACGGCGTTCAACGTGCTCACCGGGGTCTACCGCCCGGATGCCGGGTCGTTCGCGCTCGCGGGGACCGAGCTCGCCGGCATGCGGCCCAGCCGCATCGCGCGGGCCGGCCTCGCCCGGACCTTCCAGAACATCCGCCTGTTCCCCGACCTGTCGGTGCTCGACAACGTGCGCGTCGCGCGGCACTGCCGGAGCGATCACGGCCTGCTCGCGACGCTCCTGCGCGTCCCGTCGGTCCGGCGCCGGGAGGCCGACGACGAGGCGCGCGGCCGCGAGCTGCTGCGCCTGTTCGACCTCGAGCGCCGCGCGCACGAGGAGGCGCGAGGCCTCCCCTACGGCGACCAGCGACGCCTGGAGATCGCCCGCGCCCTCGCCACCGGGCCGCGCTGCCTGCTCCTCGACGAGCCGGCCGCGGGCATGAACCCCGCGGAGACGGCGGCCCTGGCGCGTCTCATCCGCCGCCTCCCCGCCGAGTTCGGGGTCGGCGTGCTGCTGATCGAGCACGACATGGGTCTCGTCATGGAGATCTGCGAGCGGATCACCGTGCTCGACCACGGCGTGACGATCGCCTGCGGCCCTCCCGAGGCGATCCAGAAGGACCCCGCGGTGATCGAGGCCTACCTCGGCGAGCCCCAGCAGGCGGAGGGATGATGGCGCTCCTCGAGGTCGAGGGACTCGACGTCCACTACGGCGCGATCCACGCCCTGCGCGGGGTGTCGCTTCGAGTCGAGCAGGGCGAGATCGTGACCCTCATCGGCGGCAACGGCGCCGGCAAGTCGACGACGCTGCGCGCGATCTCCGGGATGATCCGTCCGACGCGCGGGTCGATCCGCTTCGACGGCCGGGACCTGCGCGGCCGGCGGCCGGACCAGATCCTCCTCGCGGGGCTCGCGCACGTGCCCGAGGGGCGCGGGATCTTCGCGAATCTCACCGTGGACGAGAACCTCGACCTGGGCGCCTACACGCGACGCGACCGCGAGGTCGGGGCCGACCGCGAGAAGGTCTTCGCGTTGTTCCCGCGGCTGAAGGAGCGGCTCGCGCAGCGCGCCGGCACGCTCTCCGGCGGCGAGCAGCAGATGCTCGCGATCGGACGCGCGCTGCTCGCGCGCCCCCGCGTGATCCTGCTCGACGAGCCGTCGCTCGGCCTCGCCCCGCAGCTCGTCCAGACGATCTTCCGCGTGGTGCGCGAGATCAACGCCTCGGGGACGACGGTGTTCCTCGTCGAGCAGAACGCGCACATGGCGCTCCAGGTCGCCCATCGCGCCTACGTCCTGGAGACGGGCTCGGTCGCGGCGGAAGGGAAGGCGAAAGACCTCGCCGCGAGCGAGGAGGTCCGCCGCGCCTACCTCGGGGGCCTCTGACCCCCGCCCGCGGCGGCGCCGTCGCGCGCGGCCGTTCATAATGAGCGCGATCGACTCCGTGGAATCCGGGTCACGAGGGAACGATCGATGCCCCTTCGGCTCGTCCCGCTCGCGCTCGCCGCCTGGCTGGGCACCTCGCCGCCCGTGCCGGAGTCGCCGTCGCGCCCCGCGATCCCCGGGAGCTATCCGAGCGGGCCCGTCTCGCCGTCCCCCGACGTTCCGGCCGAGCTCGTCGCGCGGCGCAACGCCCTCTCGCTGGGCGACGTGATCGACGTGGCGCTCCGGAACGATCCCGCCACGCGCGGCGCGTGGCACCGCGCGCGCGAGGCCGCCGCCGACGCCGCGTCGCGCGCCTGGGTCTACTTTCCCGTGGTCGGCGTCGCCGTCGACGCCGTCCGCGCGCGCAGCGCCGGATTCGGCGGGCGCTTCAGCAACGTCGGGACGACGTGGGGGCCCGCCCTCACCGTCGACTGGATCCTCCTCGATTTCGGCGAACGTTCCGGCGACGTCGAGGCCGGCCGGCGCGAGGCGATCGCCCGCGTGTGGGAACACGGCGACGCGGTGCAGCGCTCCATCCTGCGGGCGACCGAGGCGTATTACGACTACCTCGACGCCAAGGCGCAGCTCGAGGCGGCCCGGACCGGCGAGAACGAAGCCCGCACCTTCCTCGAGGCCGCCGAGCGCCGTCGCGACGCGGGGGTCGCGACGATCGCCGACGTCCTGCTGGCCCGCACCGCCTATTCGCAGGCGACCCTCGACCGGCTGTCGGTCGAGGGGCGGATCGGATCGCTGCGCGGCGGCCTCGCGACCGCGATGGGGCTTCCGGTGAGCGTCTCGTTCGACGCCCTGCCCCTCCCCGACGAGATTCCGGTCGAGACGGCCGTGCGCGACGTCGAGGCGCTCCTCGAGGAGGCGACCTCCCGGCGCCCCGACCTCGCCGCCGCGCGCGAGAGCTGGCTCGCCGCGCAGGCCGAGGTCCGCCGCGCGAGGGGGGAAGGGCTCCCGCGCCTGTCCTTCTCGGGAAGCGCGGGGAGGGACTGGTACGACCCCGACACCTTCGGCGACTCCGCGGACGTGTGGAGCGCGGCGCTCCGACTCCACATTCCGGTCTTCACCGGGTACCGCAACACCTACGACGTCGCCAAGGCGAAGGAGACCGTCGCCGTCGCCGCCGAGGACGCCCGCGCCCTCGAACAGGCCGTCGTGCTCGAGGTGTGGACCGCCTTCTACGAGCTCGAGACCGCCGGTCAGCGCGTGGTCACCAGCCGCGACCTGCTGGCGAGCGCGGAGGCCTCGGAGGAGGTCGCGCTCGGCCGTTACCGGGAGGGCGTCGGGAACCTCCTCGACCTGCTCGCCGCCCAGGGAGCCCTCGCGAGGGCCCGCGCGCAGGAGATCACCGCGCGCGTCGACTGGCTCGTCGCCAGGGCCCGGCTCGCCGCCGCCACCGGCACCCTCGCTCCGCCCGCCTCCCCAGGAGGGAGCCCGTGATGAACCTCCCCGTCGCGCTGCGCCTTCTCGCCCTTCCCGTCGCCGCGGCGGCCGCGGCCGGCTGCTCGGGGGGCGGAACCGCGGCGGCGCGCGCCGTCGCCCCCGTCCCCGTCGTGACGGGGACCGTGGAGACCCGGGACGTGCCGGTGGAGGTCGTCGCCATCGGCAACGCGGAGGCGGTCGAATCGGTGGCGATCCAGCCCCGCGTGGGGGGGGAGATCGTCGGAGTCCACTTCGCCGAGGGGACGGAGGTGGCCCGCGGGCAGCTCCTCTTCACGATCGACCCGCGCCCGTACCGGGTGGCCCTGGAGCAGGCGGAAGCGCGGCTCGCGCGCGACGCGGCGCTGCTCCGGAAGGCCGAGGAAGACGTCCGCAGGTACGAGCGGCTCGTGAAGCAGGAGTACGTGACCCGCGAGCAATACGACAACGCCGTCGCGCAGGCGGAAGCGCTGCGCGCGACGATCCGCGGGAACGACGCGGACGTCGAGCGCGCCCGCCTCGAGCTCGAATACGCCTCGATCCGCGCTCCGATCTCCGGGCGCGCGGGGCGCGTGCTCGTCGAGCGCGGGAACCTCGTGAAGGACAACGACGACCGCACCCTCGTCACGATTCTCTCCACGCGCCCGATCGAGGTCGCCTTCGCCGTCCCCGAGCGCCACCTCGCGGAGATCCGGGCCCGCCACGCCGAGGGGCGGCTCGAGGTGTCCGCACGTCCGCGGGACGGACGGGGCGACGCCGCGATCGGCCGCGTCGTGCTCGTGGACAACGCCGTCGACCGGGCGAGCGGCACGATCCGACTGAAGGCGCGTTTCGAGAACGCGGACGGGGCGCTCTGGCCCGGGCAGTACCTCGAGGTCGCGCTGCGCCTGGAATCGCTGAAGGGGGCGATCGTGGTCCCGCGCACGGCGGTCCAGACCGGCCAGTCGGGGACGTACGTCTTCGTCGTGCGGCCCGACGGCACGGCCGAGACCCGCGCGGTCGAGGTCGCCTTCACCCGGGACGACGTCACGATCGTACGCGGCGCCCTCGCCGCCGGCGAGACGGTGATCACGGACGGCCAGCTGCGCGTCGTTCCCGGCGCCCGCGTCGAGGCGAAGCCCGCCGCCGGGAAGTCCTCGTGAACGTCTCCGGGCCCTGGATCCGGCGCCCCGTCGCCACGACCCTCGTGATGGCGGCGATGCTGGCGTTCGGCATCGGGGCGTTCCGCCTGCTCCCGGTGAGCGACCTCCCCAACGTCGACTTCCCCACGCTCCAGGTCACGGCTGCGCTTCCCGGCGCGAGCCCCGAGACGATGGCCTCGTCGGTCGCGACCCCACTCGAGCGGGAGTTCTCCACGATCGCCGGGCTGGACTCGATGAACTCGACCTCGTCGCAGGGGTTCACGCAGGTCACCCTCCAGTTCGACCTCTCGCGCGACCTCGACGCCGCCTCCCAGGACGTGCAGTCGGCGATCGCCCGCGCGGTCCGCCAGCTCCCGCCGGACATGCCCTCCCCGCCCTCCTACCAGAAGGTCAACCCCGCCGACCAGCCGATCCTCTACCTCGTGATGGCCTCCGCGACCCTCGCGCCGTGGACGCTCAACGAATACGCCGACACGACGGTCGCGCAGCGCATCTCGCAGGTGAAGGGGGTCGCGCAGGTCCAGGTGTTCGGCTCGCAGAAATACGCCGTGCGGGTGCAGGCGGATCCGAACGCGCTCGCCTCCCGCGGGATCGGGATCGACGAGGTGGCGGCCGCCCTGCGCGGGGCGAACTCCAACCTCCCCACGGGGACGCTGTTCGGCCCCGACCGCGCCTACACCGTCGAGGCCGACGGCCAGCTCTCCGAGGCGGCGCAGTACCGCCCCGTGATCGTCACCTACCGCGACGGCAGACCGGTCCGGCTCGAGGAGGTCGCGCGCGTCCTCGACGGCGTCGAAAACGACAAGACCGCCGCGTGGTTCGGCGAGAAACGGGCGCTGATCCTCGCGATCCAGCGTCAGCCCGGGACCAACACCGTGGAGGTCGCCCGCGCGGTGCGCGACCTCCTCCCGCGGTTCCGCGAGCAGATCCCCGCCTCGGTCTCCCTCGACGTGAACTTCGACCGGTCGGAGACGATCCGCGAGGCGGTGCACGACGTGCAGCTGACCCTCGTCGGCACGATCGTGCTCGTCGTCCTCGTGATCTTCGCGTTCCTGCGGAACCTCTCGTCGACCGTGATCCCGAGCCTGGCGCTCCCCCTCTCGCTGTTCGGCACGTTCGCGGTCATGTACGCGCTCGGATTCAGCCTCGACAACCTCTCGCTGATGGCGCTCACGCTGTCGGTCGGGTTCGTGGTCGACGACGCGATCGTCGTTCTCGAGAACGTCGTGCGCCACCTCGAGATGGGGAAGAGCCCGCTGCGCGCCGCCCTCGACGGCTCGAGCGAGATCGGCTTCACGATCGTCTCGATGACGCTTTCCCTGGTCGCCGTGTTCATCCCCGTGTTGTTCCTCGGAGGGATCCTCGGCCGGCTGTTCCGCGAGTTCTCGATCACGATCGCGGTGGCGGTGCTGCTGTCGGGGTTCATCTCGCTCACGCTCACGCCGATGCTGGCGAGCCGCTACCTCAGGCCCGAGGGGGAGCGACGTCACGGCCGGCTCTTCCGGACGACGGAACGATGGTACGAGGCCTCGGTCGCGCTCTACGGCCGCGGCCTCACGTGGTCGCTCGCGCACCGCGGCGTCGTGATGGCGGGGACCTTCGCCGTGATGGCGGCGACCGTCTGGCTCTTCGGCGCCATCCCGAAGGGCTTCATCCCCGACCAGGACAACAACACGATCGTGGGATTCACCGAGGCCCAGGAGGGGATCGGCTTCGAGGCGCTCACCGCGCACCAGGAGGCCGTCGCCGCGATCGTCCGTCGAAACCCGAACGTCCTCCGGTTCACCTCCTCGATCGGCTCGCGCGGCGGGATCGGGGGGTCGAACCAGGGGATCCTGTTCATCCGCCTGAAGGACCGCGACGAGCGCAAGGCGTCGGTCGCGCAGGTGATCCAGGAGCTCCGCGCGGCGACGGCGGGGATCCCCGGCATGCGCGTGTTCTTCCAGAACCCCCCGCCGATCCGCCTCGGAGGCCGGCTGACCAAGAGCCAGTACCAGCTCACCCTGCAGAGTCCCGTCACCGCGGACCTTTACGCCTACGGGCCGAGGCTCGAGGCCGAGCTGCGCAAGCTCCCCGAGCTGCGGGACGTCACGACCGACCTGCTCCTGCGCAACCCGACCGTGAACGTCCGGATCGACCGCGACAAGGCCTCGGCCCTCGGGCTCACCGTCGAGCAGGTCGAGGACGCGCTCTTCAGCGCCTTCGGGACGCGGCAGGTCTCCACGATCTACGCGCCGAACAACACCTACAAGGTCATTCTCGAGGTCGACAAGCCGTACCAGGCGGACCCGTCGGCCCTCTCGCTGCTGTACGTGCGCTCGGCCGCCGGTGCGCTCGTGCCGCTCGACACGGTCGCCGGGCTCGACACCGGAGTCGGTCCGCTCACCGTCAGCCACTCCGGTCAGCTCCCGTCGGTGACCGTGTCGTTCGACCTCGCTCCCGGCACGGCCCTGAGCCAGGCCGTCGAGGCGGTCTCCCGGATCTCCCGCGACCTCCTCCCCGCCGGGATGACCACGAGTTTCCAGGGGACCGCGCAGGCCTTCCAGGACTCCCAGCGCGGGCTGGGGTGGCTCCTGCTCCTCGCGGTCGTGGTGATCTACATCGTCCTCGGGATCCTGTACGAGAGCTTCATCCACCCGCTGACGATCCTCTCGGCGCTCCCCTTCGCCGGATTCGGCGCGCTCGTCACCCTGCAGGTCTTCGGCAAGGAGCTTTCGGTCTTCGCCTTCGTCGGCGTCATCCTGCTCGTGGGACTCGTGAAGAAGAACGGGATCATGATGGTGGACTTCGCGATGGAGGCGATGCGCCACGGCGCCGGGGACGCCTCGGCCGCGATCCACGAGGCGTCCCTGGTGCGCTTCCGCCCGATCATGATGACGACGATGGCCGCCCTGCTCGGGACCCTGCCGATCGCCCTGGGCCTGGGCGCCGGCGCGGAGGCGCGTCAGCCCCTCGGCCTGGCGGTGGTGGGGGGACTCCTGTTTTCCCAGTCCCTGACCCTGTTCGTGACCCCCGTCGTCTTCACGTACATGCACGCGTTCGAGGGGTGGACGCGCAGGCGGCTGGGCGCGCTCACCGGCCGCTCGATCGCGGAGCCGGCGACCGGAGAGGTTCCCCGATAGCCGATCAGATCGGCTCCAGCCTCGCCGAGAAGTGCCGCAGCTGGGGGGGCTCCTCCACGATCCGGAGGCCCCGCAGCCCCTCGCGCCGTCGCGCGACCTCGCCCGCGACCTCGATCACGTAGTCCACGTGGCTTTGCGTGTAGACGCGTCGCGGGATCGCCAGGCGCAACAACTCCAGGCGCGCGGTGCGCTCGCGGCCCGTCGCGGGGTCCTTGCCTCCGAACATCAGCGTGCCGACCTCGACCCCGCGGATCCCGCCCTCCTCATAGAAGGCGCACGCGAGCGCCTGCGCGGGGAACGCGGTCGGCGGGACGTGCGGGAGGAACGCCCCGGCGTCGATGTACACCGCGTGCCCGCCCGGAGGCTGCACGATCGGGAACCCCTGGCGCACGAGCCCCTCGCCGAGGTACCGCGTGGACGCGGTCCGGTACTCGAGGTAGTCCTCGTGCACCACCTCGCGCAGGCCGACCGCGATCGCCTCGAGGTCGCGCCCCGCGAGCCCGCCGTAGGTCGGGAATCCCTCGGTCAGGATCAGCAGCTGCTCCTCGCGGCCGGCGAGGCGGTCGTCGTTCGTCGCGAGGAACCCGCCGATGTTCGCGAGCCCGTCCTTCTTCGCCGAGAAAGTCGCGCCGTCGGCCAGCGAGAACATCTCGTTCGCGATCGACTCGACCGAGCGGCCCGCGTAGCCGTGCTCGCGCATCCGGATGAAGTACGCGTTCTCCGCGAATCGGCAGGCGTCGAGGTAGAACGGCACACCCGCCTTCCGGCAAAGCTCCGACGCCCCGCGGATGTTCGCCATCGACGCGGGCTGGCCGCCCCCCGAGTTGTTGGTCACCGTCATCAGGACGCACACCACGCGCCCCTCGGCCCCGCCGAGGAGCCGCGCGAGGGCCTCGAGGTCCATGTTCCCCTTGAACGGGTGGTGCGCCTGCGGCTCGAGGGCCTCGGGGATCGGGATGTCGATCGATCGCCCGCCGAGATACTCGACGTTGGCGCGCGTCGTGTCGAAGTGGGTGTTCGCGACGACGACCTGTCCCTGCACCCCGAGGCACGCGAAGAGGATGCGCTCCGCCGCCCGCCCCTGGTGCGTCGGGATCACGTGGCGGAACCCGGTCAGCTCCTTCACGCGCGCCTCGAATCGGAACCACGATCGCGCCCCTGCGTACGACTCGTCGCCGCGCATGATTCCCGCCCACTGCTCGGCCGACATCGCGCCGGTCCCGGAGTCGGTGAGGAGATCGATCAGGATGTCGTCCGCGGGGATCTTGAACAGGTTCCACCCGGCCTTCTCGAGCAGGCCCCGGCGCTCCTCCCGCGTGGTCAGCCGGATCGGCTCCACGACCTTGATGCGGAAGGGCTCGATGATCGTCTTCAAGGGTCACCTCCCCGAATGCCGAACGAGGAACGGGATGCTGGTCCATCCGCGCCCCGCCGCCCCGTGACCTAGATCATGGGGCCGGACGCGGACGGAAACGGTAGATTCTCCACGTGCACCCGCGTGCCCGATCCACCGCACCCGAAGGGTACGAGGCCGACGCGGCGTTCGCCGTCCGGCTCACCGGGCGAAGGCTGGACGCGATCGCGCGCGAGCGCGCGACCGTCTGCGGCCTCTGGCCCGACCTCACGATCGCCCTCGTCAACCACGCATGGTGGCGCTTCGCCGAGGAGAACGGCGCCCCCCCCGATTTCGCCGGCCGCTTCGGGCTCGGCTGCGCGATGGGCGACGGCATCTCGGGGCCGCAGCGGCCCTACTACGAGATCGCGCTGCGCCGGGTCCTCGAGACCGGGCGTCCCTGGAGGCACATCTACCGGTGCCCGTCGGTGACGCTCGACCGCACCTACCATCTCGAGGTGATCCCCGTCGGCGACCGGCGCGGCCTGCTTCTCACCCACGCCCCGCAGGGGATCGTCCCGCACGCCGACCGCGGGGACGACGTCCAAGCCGACCCCGCGAGCTACCTCGACGCCCGGGGGCTCCTCCGCCAGTGCGGGCATTGCCGCCGGGTCCGCCGCGTCGACGACCCGAGCCGCTGGGACTGGGTCGCCGCCTGGATCGCCGCGGTCCCGCGCCGGGTCTCCCACGAGTTGTGTCGGCTCTGCCTGGAGCTTCACTACGTCGAGAGCTGACCCCTCCCCTCTGGCCCGCGCAAGCCGACCGCTGCTACCATCCGCCCGTCCGAAACCCCCACAATCCAAGAGGATCGTCGATGCCCGAGATCATCTTCACGATGAAGAACGTCCGGAAGATCGTCCCGCCCAAGCGGGAGATCCTGAAGGGCATCTGGCTGTCGTTCTTCTGGGGCGCCAAGATCGGCGTCATCGGCCACAACGGAGCCGGCAAGTCGTCGCTCCTGAGGATCATGGCCGGCCTCGACCCGAACTTCGACGGCGAGGCCTTCCCCGCCAAGACCGCCAGGGTCGGGATGCTCCCTCAGGAGCCCCAGCTGGATCCCGCCAAGACCGTCCTCGGCAACGTCGAGGAGGGGGTCGCGGCGAAGAAGGCGATCCTGGACCGCTACAACGAGCTGATGGCGAACTACTCGGACGAGACCGCGGACGAGGCCGCCAAGCTCCAGGATCAGATCGACGCCCACAACCTGTGGGACCTCGACACCCAGCTCGAGATCGCGATGGACGCCCTGCGCTGCCCTCCCGGAGACGCGGCGGTGGACAGGTTGTCCGGAGGCGAGAGGCGCCGCGTGGCGCTCTGCCGCCTGCTCCTCCAGCAGCCCGATCTGCTCCTGCTCGACGAGCCGACGAACCACCTCGACGCGGAGTCGGTCGCCTGGCTCGAGCGCCACCTCAAGGAGTACCCGGGCTCGGTCATCGCGATCACCCACGATCGCTACTTCCTCGACAACGTCGCCGGCTGGATCCTCGAGCTCGACCGCGGCGCCGGGATCCCGTGGGAGGGGAACTACTCCTCCTGGCTCGAGCAGAAGCAAAAGCGCCTGGAGCAGGAGGAGAAGGCGTCCGCCTCGCGCTCGCGCACCCTGCAGCACGAGCTCGAATGGGTGCGCATGTCCCCTCGCGCCCGCCAGGCGAAGAGCAAGGCGCGCATCACGGCTTTCGAGAAGCTGGTCCAGGAGGAGGAGGCGTACGAGCGCTCGACGGAGGTCCTCGAGCAGCTGCGCATCCCGCCCGGTCCGCGGCTGGGAGACAACGTCATCGACGCCGAGAACCTCACGAAGGGGTACGGCGACAACCTGCTGATCGACAAGTTGAGCTTCCGGCTCCCGCCGGGCGGCATCGTGGGCGTCATCGGCGCGAACGGCGCCGGCAAGACGACGCTGTTCCGGATGATCGTCGGCCAGGAGCAGCCGGACTCCGGCACGATCCGGATCGGCGAGACGGTCAAGCTCGCCTACGTCGACCAGAGCCGGGACGTCCTCAACCCCGACGACACCGTCTGGAAGGCGATCTCCGAAGGGAACGACCAGATCGTCCTCGGGAAACGCCAGGTCCCCTCGCGGGCGTATTGCTCGTGGTTCAACTTCAAGGGGGGGGACCAGCAGAAGCTCCTCAGCCAGCTCTCCGGCGGCGAGCGCAACCGCGTCCTCCTCGCGCGCGTCCTGAAGACCGGCGCGAACGTGATCCTGCTCGACGAGCCGACCAACGACCTCGACGTCGACACGCTGCGCGCGCTCGAGGAGGCGCTGATCGACTTCCCCGGGTGCGCCGTCGTGATCTCGCACGACCGCTGGTTCCTCGACCGCATCGCGACGCACATCCTCGCGTTCGAGGGGGACAGCCAGGTCGTGTGGTTCGAGGGGAACTACCAGGACTACGAGGCCGACCGGCACCGGCGGCTGGGGGCCGAGGCCGACCAGCCGCACCGGATCAAGTACAAGCCGCTGGTGAGGTAGGCCCCTTCGAGGGAGGAGCGAGATCCATGTCCGTCCGCCGCGCTTCCAGGGCCGCCTTCTCCCTCAAGGCGTTCGGCGTCTACCTCCTCGGCCTGGGGGCGATCCTGGCGCTGGTGCCGAATCTGTTGCTGACGACCTTCGGCTTCGCGGCGACCGAGGAAATCTGGATCCGCGTGCTGGGCGTCGTCGTCTTCAACATCGGCATCTACTACTGGTACGCGGGGGTCTGCGAGGCGCGCGCGTTCTTCGTCGCCTCGGTCTTCGCGCGTCTGCTGGTCCTGCTCTCCTTCGCCACGTTCGCGGCGCTGGGGCTCGCGAAGCCGAACCTGGTGACGTTCGGTGTTCTGGATGCTCTCGGCGGGGCATGGACGTGGGCGGCGCTCCGGGCGGATGCCCGGAGCTCGTGAGGTGAAGATGTCCCGACGCCACTTCGTGCCGCTCGTATTGGTTCTCCTCGCAGCCGGCTGCGCCGGCACGCACCAGGAAGCGGACGACCTTCCGTCGATCGAGCTCGCCGGGACCTTCACGCAAGGCGAAGGGGCGAGCTGGCTCGAACCCTGCGCTGCGCCGCCCGACGACCCGAAGGTGTGGATCACGTTCACCGGCGTCTCCGTCGAGCAGGCGGAGCGCGCGAAGTCGGACGGGCGGCTCGCGCCGAACCGCCCGGTGTTCCTGCGCGTGAAGGGCGTCCGCTCGAGCTCGGTCGGTCCGAACGGGAACGGGTTCCTCGTCCGCGAGGTCGTGGAGCTGCGGCCCCCGGACCCGAAGGACTGCCCGGTTCGCTGACGCCCCGTCGCAGGACCTCCTCCCCGGACGCCGTCGTTCCGGGGGCTGCACCGGGTCACGGTTCTGGAGATCTCCGGGCCCCGTCTCCGGGTCGCGCAGCTCGAGGCGGTCGACGGCACGCCCGTCCTCGACCTCAAGCCGGTGGTGTGACTTTGGTCGCAGCCCCCGCGTCTGCCGCCTGCTTAAACGGACGCGGGAGTCGTCCGACCGCGCAGGAGGGAACCATGAACGCGAGAACGATGCTGCTCGTCGCCGCCCTGGGTGCTTCGGCCGTCGCCGCGGCCGAGGGGCCGCCCGCCGCGAGGAAGATCCCGGGGATCAATGCCGAGGATCCGTTCCCGAACGGCTGCGTCGATTGCCACTTGAACTACGCCGACAAGAAGCTGGATACCCGCTTCGGCACCTTGCTCCGGCAGTGGGGCGAGAAGGTCGAGCCGAGTCTCCTCGAGAAGGCCCGCGCCGCGGCACCGTCGGGTCTGACGCTCGCGGGGCGGCACCCGGAGGCGTCGGGCTCCGTCGCGAGCGTGCCCGGGAAGTGCCTGGCCTGCCACGGCCGGACTTCGAAGATGGCCCCCCCCTTCGCCGGGATGATCCACGCGATCCACCTGACCGGCGGCGAGCAGAATCCCTACCTCACCGTCTTTCAGGGGGAGTGCACGCACTGCCACAAGCTCGACCTCGCGAGCGGTCGGTGGAGGCTTCCCAGCGCGCCGGAGCGGTAGGCCCGATCGCCGTTCCGTTCCGGGCGCACGCTTCACTTCGCCCACGCCCCTCGCGCCGCCGCCTCCCGGGCCCACTCCCCGAAGTCCCGCGCCTCGCGGCCGAGGGCCTGTCGGACGCCGTCGCCCGCACGGGCGTTACGGCCGTCGAGAATCGTGCCGAACAGATACCCGAGCAGGTCCGCCTCGGGAAGGGGGACTCCCGCCTCGAGCAGTCCGGTGCGGAACGCCTCGTGGGAGATCGGGACGAACCGGACGTTCCGACCCGACGCCGCCGCGATCTCCTCCACCGCCCGCGCGAAGGTCCACGCGCGGCGACCGGTGACCTCGTAGACCCTGCCCGCGTGACCGGCTTCGGTCAGCGCGGCGACGACGACGTCCGCGAGGTCGTCGGCGTCCACGAACGGCTCCGCGACTCCGTCCACGGGGAGCGCCACCTCCCCGCCGAGGACGAGGTCCAGGAAGGCCCCTTCGCTGAAGTTCTGGCAGAACCAGCTCGCGCGCACGATCGTCCACGCCGCTGCGGAGTCCTGGACGATCCGCTCACAGCGCTGCGCCTCCTCCTCGCCCCTTCCGGAGAGGAGGACGAGGCGGCGGACGCCGCTCCGGACGGCAAGCTCGGTGAAGTGCCGGATCGCGGCGGCGGCGGCCGGCACGGCGAGATCCGGGGCGTAGACGACGTACGCGGCGCGAACGTCCCGCAGCGCCGCCGGCCACGTCGCCGGGTCGTTCCAGTCGAACGGGACCGCGCTGCGGCGCGTTCCCGCGCGCGTGGGGACGCCGCGCGCGTGAAGGCGATCGAGAACGCGCCGGCCGGTCTTTCCGGTGGCGCCGAGAACGAGCGTGGGGTTCGTGTCCGCGTGCGTCATGACCGGGGTCTCCTCGACCGGGCACGATAGGGGAGCCCTCCGAGCGTTCCCATGATCGGGGCGCCCGATCTCGTGCCCGATCGTCCACGGCCCCGTAAACTCCCCTCCATGAACCCGGGCGAGATCACGATCGGCCCTCCGGAGGCGCCCTGGACCCCCGTCGACCCCGTGGGGGAGGCGCTGCACGTGGTGCACATGAGCGGGGTCGTCTACACCCGATCCGAGCTCACGGCGCCGTGGGGGATCGAGCTTCCCGCGCTCCCCGGCTGCCTCATGTTCCACGTCGTCACGACCGGGCGCTTGTGGGTCGAGGTCCCCGAGGCCGAGCCGAGGTGGCTCGTACCCGGCGAGGTCCTGCTCGTCCCCCACGGCGAAGGTCACCGCATCGCGAGCGCACCCGGAACACCGACGCGAATGCTCTTCGATCTTCCCCGCGAGCGCCTGAGCGAGCGCTACGAACTCCTCCGGTTCGGCGGCGGCGGCGAGCCGACCCACCTGATGTGCGGCGCCGTGCGATTCGACCATCCCGCGGCGCGACGGATCGTCGCGATGCTCCCCGGGCTGCTCTCGATCCGTGCGGAACGCGCCCCCGACGCGGAGTGGATGCGCGGAACGCTGCGCTGGATGGCGGCGGAGGCGGGCGAGATGCGCCCCGGCGGCGAGGCGATCCTCTCGCGGCTGGCCGACGTCCTGGTGATCGAGGCGATCCGGAGCTGGATCGCGGAGGATTCCACCGCGCGGTCCGGCTGGCTCGGCGCGTTACGGGACCCGCAGATCGGGCGGGCGCTCGCGCGCATCCACCGCGAACCGGCACGCCCCTGGAGCGTCGCCGCGCTCGCGGCCGAAGCGGCCATGTCGCGCTCCGCGTTCGCCGCGCGCTTCGCGGAGCTCGTCGGCGAGCCGGCGATGCGGTATGTCGCGCGATGGCGCATGCAGGTCGCCTTGCGCTGGCTCCAGGAGGACGACGTCTCGATCGCGGAGGTCGCCGGTCGCCTGGGGTACGCTTCCGAGGCGGCCTTCAGCCGGGCCTTCCGACGCGTGGTCGGCGCCTGGCCCGGATCGGTGAAGCGTCGCCGGGGAGCGCGGGGAGGCGTGGCATGACTCACTTCGCCGAGCGTTGCGTCAGGTTCCGTCGGCTTCACGAGTCGGGGTGTTTCGTGATCCCCAACCCGTGGGATCTGGGGAGCGCCCGTGTGCTCGAGCAACTCGGTTTCCCGGCGCTCGCGACGACGAGCGCGGGGTTCGCCTGGTCGATGGGGCGGCCCGACAACGGCGTCACCCGCGACGACGTCCTCGCGCACCTGCGGACGATCGCGCACGGGGTCGGGGTTCCGGTCAACGCCGACTTCGAAGGGGGGTTCGCCGTGGGCCCCGACGCCGTCGCCGCGAACGTGGCCGCGGCCGTGGCGACGGGAATCGCCGGCCTCTCGATCGAGGACTCCACGGGCGACCCCTCGAATCCCCTCTTCGAGCTCCCCGTCGCCGTGGCGCGGATCGAGGCCGCGCACCACGCGATCCACGCCTCCGGAACGGGAGTGCTGCTGACGGCCCGCTCCGAGGGGTTCCTCGTGGGCCGGCCCGACCTCGGGGAGACCCTGCGCCGTCTGGTCGCCTTCGTCGAGGCGGGCGCGGACTGCGTCTACGCTCCGGGGATCCGGAGCCTCGAGGACATCGCCGCGATCGTGCGGGAGGTCTCGCCGGTCCCGGTGAACGTCCTCGTGGGGAGCGACTTCGCCACCGTCGACGCCCTCGCGGCACTCGGCGTCCGGCGCATCAGCGTCGGAGGCGCCCTCGCGCGAACGGCGTGGGCGGGCTTTCTCGAGGCCGCGCACGAGATCGCCCGGCACGGCACCTTCCGCGCCCTCGGACGCGCAGTCCCGTTCGCGGAAATCAACGGCAGGTTCGCCTGAGCGTTCGAGGTCCGATTCCGGCGCGCGGCGACGCGCTCGGGAAGGCATCCTTCGGTCATGAGCCACTTCCGGTTGGTCGCACTCGCCCACGAGCCGTTCGAGCCCCTCTTCGGTCTTCCCGCGCCGCAGCTCGCCGAAATCGGCGCCATGCGGGTCCGGGCGGACGAGAAGCCGGGCTACCCCTGCCGGGTCAGCCTCGAGGACGCCGAGGTCGGCGAGGAACTGCTCCTCCTCCCCTGGTCTCACCTGCCCGAACGTTCCCCCTACCGATCGGTCGGGCCGATCTTCGTCCGGCGCGGGGCGAAGTCCCGGACGCTCGCACCCGGGGAGATCCCCGACACCGTCGCCTCGCGCCTCATCTCGGTGCGCGCCTACGACGCCGCGCACCTCATGGTCGGCGCCGCGGTCTGCGAGGGGACGGAAGTTGCCGCGGAGATCGAGCGGCAGTTCCGGCGGGAGACCGTCGCCTACATTCACCTGCACAACGCGAAGCCGGGGTGCTTTTCGTGCGCCGTGCGTCGGGTGTAGCCTCCGCGGGCATGACGTTTCAACCCGAGCCCGGCACGATCCGCTGGAAGATGCACTTCGCCTCCCCTCCGGAGGCGGTCTACGACGCCCTCGCGACCCCCGCCGGCCGCGAGCGGTACTGGGCCGAGTCCTCCCCGGAGGCGGGGGACACGATCACCTTCCACATCCTCGGCTACCCGCCCTTCTCCGGCGGCGTCCTCCGCCGCGATCCACCGCGCCGGTTCGCGCTCGAGTACTTCGGGACACGGACCGAGTTCTCGCTCGCCCCGGACGGGAAGGGAGGGACCGACCTGACGCTCGTGGCGAGGGAGGTCGACGCGTCGATGTGGGACGAGATGCTGTCGGGCTGGGTCTCGGTTCTGATGGCCATGAAGGCCGCGGTCGACCACGGCGTCGACCTGCGCAATCACGACCCCGAGCGCACCTGGCAGCACGGATATGCGGATAATTAGCGCATGAGGACCCTGCACCACCTGTTCGACGCGAACCGGGCCTGGGCCGAGGGGATCCGGCGGCAGCAGCCGGACTTCTTCGCCGAGCTCTCGCACCAGCAGTCGCCCGGTTACCTCTGGATCGGCTGCTCGGACAGCCGCGTCCCGGCCAACCAGATCGTGGGGCTGATGCCCGGCGAGCTGTTCGTCCACCGCAATCTCGCGAACCTCGTCGTGCACACCGACCTGAACTGCCTCTCGGTGATGCAGTTCGCCGTCGAGCTCCTGAAGGTCCGTCACGTGATCGTCTGCGGGCACTACGGCTGCAGCGGCGTGCGGGCGGTACTCCGTCGCGACCGACTGGGGCTCAGCGACAACTGGCTGCGCCACGTCGAGGACGTGCGCCGGAAACACGTCGAGAGGCTCGCCGCGATCGAGGGCGACGCGGAAGTGCACGCAAGGCTGTGCGAGCTCAACGTCATCGAGCAGACGGCGAACGTCTGCCAGACGACGATCGTGCGCGACGCGTGGGAGCGGGGTCAGGAGTTGACCGTCCACGGCTGGATCTACGGACTCGAGGACGGACTGCTGCGAGACCTGAAGGCCACCGTCACCGCCCCCGACGAGGCGGCGGACGCCTGGCACGCGGCAATCGCGGCGCTGGCCTGACACCGCCGGGCCGCTTCGCCGCTTTCCGCTTGCCGCCCCCGGCTCCGGGGCGTAATCGCCCCTCCGAAGGAGGCCCCATGCGATTCGCCCTCGCTTGCCTGGCCGTCGTCGCGTTCGCGCTCCCGGCTTCGGGCCAGACGAGCGACGCTCCCCCGCCCCCGCCGGACGTCGTGCACGTCGCGTCCCAGGTCTTCTTCCCCGCCGCGACGCCGGGCGGGGCCAACGAAGGGATCTGCACCGTCGCGAATGCGACGGACGGCGACGTCCGCGTCCGGCTGCAGGCCGAGGTGGAGTACTCGGACGGCACCGTCTCGCGGCTGACCGGGAACTTCGACCCCGGATTCCTCGGTCCCGACGGCGGCTTCGAGCTCGCGATCTTCTTCGTCGTGCCCCCGGACACGGCGATCGGTCCCGCGGTCTTCCGGTGCGACGTGCAGGCGCAATCCCTCGACCTGCGGGGGCGCCCGGAGCACGACGCCTCGGCCGCCTTCTTCGAGGTCGTCGCTCCCTGAATCGGGTCCGGCCCGCTTTCGTCGTGGACACGCCCTCCCGGAACGGGCAGACTTTGCCGCGCCGCGAAAGGAGCGCCCCATGGGAGGTTTGTCGCCGCTCGGCCTGTTTCACACGTTGATCGCCCTCGTGGCGCTGGTGTTCGGCGTCGCGGCGCTGATCCGGGACAGGGAGATCCTCCTCGACAACCGCCTCGGGCAGCTCTACCTCGGCGCGACCTTCGTCGCCGCGGCCACCTCGCTCGGGATCTTCCGCCACGGGACCTTCGGCCCGCCGCACGTCCTCGCGGTTCTGACCCTCGTCGCCCTGGCGGTCGGAACGCTCGCGGGAGCGACGGAGCTGTTCGGCCGCCGCGCGCGCGCCGTCCGGATCGTCAGCTACACCTTCACCCTGCTGCTCGGCCACCTCATCCCCGGTTTCGCGGAGACCCTGACCCGGGTCCCGCGCGGGGCCCCGATCGCCGCGTCCCCGGACGACCCGATCCTCCGCCCGATCCTCGGCGGGCTCGTCGCGGTCTTCGCGGTCGTCGTCTTTCTGCAGCTCCGGCGGGCGAAGAACGCAACGGCCTGATCCCGGGGTCGGCGAATTGGGGTAGCCTCGTTCGTGCTCGCGCCACCGCGCGATCGAGGTGATGCCGTGGGTGCATTCGGCGGGTTCGAGGTCCTCGTCCTTCTATTGGTCGCGGTCCCCGTCGCGTGGTTTTACCTGTGGACCTGCTGGCGCGTCGTGAAGCGGCTGGGCTTTCCCGGCTCGCTCGCCCTGCTGGCGCTGACAGGCCCGTTCGTCCTCATCCTGGTGCTCGCGTTCGTCGAGTGGCCGATCGAGCGCGAGCGACGGCCCGTCCACGGCGACCGATGACCGCCCCCGCTGCGGTCTCGGCGACGCCGAGGTAGGAGGTGTGCCGGTCATGATCGCCCGCATGTGGCACGGTCGCGTCCGCCGCGAGGACGCCGGTCGGTATCACGAGGTCGTCGCGGCGACGGGCCTCGAGGAGTACGGCGCGAGCGCCGGAATCCGCGGCATCTACTACCTGCAACGGCACGACGGGGACGTCACCCACGTCGTGACGCTGACCTTCTGGGACTCCTGGGAGGCGATCCGCGCGTTCGCGGGCGACGACGTCTCGCGGGCGAAGTATTACCCCGAGGACGAACCGTTCCTGCTCGAGAAGGAGCCCACCGTCACCCACTACGAGGTGGTCGACGCGATTCTGCGCGGCCAGGGGTAGGCCGCCGGCATGGTCCGCTGGCTGATCTCGGTCGTGCTCGTCCTCGTGACCGGCGTCGTCGGGCTGTCGGGGGTCTTCGCCGACGCGGCGCCCGGCGAGTCGATGCTCGGGCGCGCGATGTTCGTGGGCGGCGCCTATCTCCTCGGGTGCGGCGCGATCGGGGCGATGCTCGACCGGTATTGGTGGCTCGCCGGGCTCGCGTCGTGGGGTCCCGTCCTCGTGGGAGTCGGGAGCGCGATGGCGCTGGCCCGCGCGACGGAGTACGGCCCGGCGGTGCCGCTTCTGGTGCTCAACGTGGTGTTGTTCCCCGCGCTCTCCCTGGCCTGCGGCCTTGCGGGACGGTGGGGCTGGCGGAAATTCCGGGCGAGTGCATCCTCCGCGGGTGCGGGAGGCCCCCGATGACGAAGTTCCTGCTCTGGCTGATTCTCCTGATCCTCTGCTGGCCGCTCGCGCTGATCGCGCTGATCCTCTACCCGATCGTCTGGATCGTCCTGCTTCCGTTCCGCCTGCTCGGCATCGCGGTCGACGTCGTCTTCCAGACGCTCAGGGCGATCCTGCTCCTCCCGGCGCGGGTGCTGCGGGGACCCGGCCGCGCGACCTCGTGAAGAGTCGCTCGAGGTAACGCGACTTCATCTGCCGGCTCGCCATCGCGCGCGAGACCGGCGGGAGCTTGAGGATCACCCCCAGGACCGCCGCCATCGCCCGATGGCTCCACAGGACGTGCCGGTCGAAGAGGAGGTTCTGGAGCTTCCCCCGCTCGATCGCCATCACGACGGCCTTGTGGGTGGAATCGAGCGGCGTGATCACGCGCTCGGCGCGCGGGACGAGGCGGATCCCCCGGCGGTCGCATGCCGACGCGCACACCCCGCACCCGAGGCAGGTCGCGGCGTCGAGGCGCGCGGCCTTCCGCTTCGGGTGGGCCGGGTCGTTCGCCGAGACGAGCCCCATCGCCTCGACCGGGCAGGCGTCGGCGCACTTGCCGCACCCGTTGCAGAGGGCGCGGTCGACCTCCGGGAGGAAGTTCGTCGTGTGGACCGGATGGAGCATCCCGAAGCGCCGTGCCGCGATCATCGCCTCGCAGCAGCAGCCGCAGCAGTTGCACACGAAGCTCACGCGCTCGCGGACGTTTTCCCCGAACTGGACGAGACGGCGGTCGCGGGCCTCCTGGAGCAGGTCGAGCCCCTCGACCACGTCCACCTCGCGCGCGATCCCGTGGCGGATCAGGGATCTCGCCACGCCGTTGAACGTCATGCAGATCTGCTTGGGCGCGTCGCAGTCGCGGCCGAGGTGCTCGGCCTTGTGGCGGCAGTAACAGGTCCCCACCGCCATCGGCGCCGCGGACTTCACCACCCAGCTGGCCCGCTCGTAGTCCAGTACCCGGAGCGAAGGCTCGGACGGGAGCATCCCTTCGTGGACGAAGGTCCGGCCGATCTGGGTCTCCCCCGTGGTGAACAGGCTGCGGATGAACTCCTCCTCGACGTTGATGTACTCGTGGAAGAGCTCCGCGAGCGCCTTCTGGTCGAGGTCGGCGCGCACGCGCATCATCGAGAACTCGAAGAACCCCGCCATTGGCGGCGGGAGGACGTACGTCATCCCCGCCTCGCTCCCGCAGTCCAGGAGGATCCCGCGGTCGGCGAGCCCGTCGAGGATCGCCCGCGCCCGATCTTCCGGCAGCTTCCAGACCCTCGCGGCGAGCGCGACGCGGAACGGCCGGATCGGGAGCCGCGCGACCAGCGCCGCCTCCCGCTCGCTGAAGAGCATCTTCAGGATCGCGAAGAGGACGGAGGAGGGCGGGGCCCCCTGCGGGAACCGGTTGATCCGGTCCGCGAGACGGCCGTAGGCCGACTGCGTCGCGAGGTGCGCCACGGCCTTACGGGCAGCCCTCGACCGCGTCGAGCAGCGTGAGGTCGCTCAGCTCCCGGAGCGCCTCCTCGCGGCTGTCCGCGACGGCGCGCTCGTGATACGACCCCTTGCGCGCCTCGGCGACCCATCCGAGCTTCCAGCGGACCTCCCACCCCTCGCGCTCGAGCTTCTCGACGATGTCGCGCTCCGTGTCCTTCAATTCGACGACCATGGCCTCACCCGCTTTCAGAGGCCGAACGCCTCGACGAGCTCCTTGCGACCCTTGCCGAGCACCCCGTAACGCCGGCCGACCTTGTGAAACGCCTCGATGCCGAGATCGAGGTGGTGCAGCTCGTGCGCCGCCGAGACCTGTGTCCGGATGCGCGCCTGCCCCTTCGGGACGACCGGGAAGAAGAACCCGACGACGTAGATCCCCTCCGTGAACAGGTCGCGCGCCATGTCCTGCGCGAGCTTCGCGTTGTAGAGCATCACCGGCACGATCGGGCTCTCCCCCGGCCGCACGTCGAATCCGGCGTTCACGAGGAGCTGGCGCCAGTAGACCGCGTTGCGCTCCAGGCGATCGCGGCGCTCGGTCGAGCGGGTGAGGATCTCGAGCACGCGAAGCGCCCCGGCGACGATCGGCGGGGCCACGGCGTTGGAGAACAGGTACGGCCGCGCACGCTGGCGGCACAGCTCGACCAGCTCGCGCCGGCCGCTGACGCATCCGCCGGAGGCGCCGCCGAGCGCCTTGCCGAGCGTCGTCGTGATCAGGTCCACACGCCCGACGACCCCGCAGCGCTCGTGCGTGCCGCGGCCGCGCGGCCCCATGAACCCGGTCGCGTGCGAGTCGTCCACGCAGACCATCGCGTCGTGGCGGTCGGCGAGATCGACGATCTCGTCGAGCTTCGCGACGTCGCCGTCCATCGAGAAGACGCCGTCGGTGACGATCATCCGGAAGCGCTTGTCGCGGTGCTCGAGGAGCTTCTCCTCGAGGTGCGCCATGTCGGAGTGCTTGTAGGTGTCCTGCATCGCCTTGCACAGGCGCATGCCGTCCACGATCGAGGCGTGGACGAGCCGGTCGGCGATCAGGACGTCCTTCTCGCCGAGCAATGCCTCGAAGACGCCCGCGTTGGCGTCCATGCACGACGGGAACAGGAGGGTGTCCTCGGCGCCGAGGAACTCGGTGAGGGCGATCTCGAGATCGCGGTGGATGTCCTGCGTTCCGCAGATGAAGCGCACCGAGGACATGCCGTATCCCCGTGCGTCGAGGCCGTCGATCGCCGCGGAGACGACCTCGGGGTCGGACGCCAGGCCCAGGTAGTTGTTCGCGCAGAGGTTGATCACCCGCCGGGCCGGCGTGCCCGGGGGGAACTCGACGTCGATCTCGGCGCCCTGCGCGCCGTGGATGAACCGCTCCTGCTTGAGCAGACCGGCGTCGCGGATGGAGTCGAGCTCCTGCCGGTACCACCGGCGTGTGTCCGGGGAGTAGGCCATCGCGCCCTCCTAGAGCCCCGCGGGAGCCGCGGACCGGATTTTCCCGACCAGGGCCGCGATGCGCTCGACGGTGTCGAACGCGTCGGGGGTCGCCTCGGCGTCCGGGATCGCGATCCCGTAGCGCCGCTCGAGGAATCGCTTCAGCGACACCATCGAGAAGGAGTCCACGATCCCGCCGGTGATGAGCGGCGTCGTCGCGTCGAGCGTCCGGTCGTCCCCCTCCTCGAGGTACTCCCGGACGACGTAGTCGAGGATCGTGCGCTTGAGGTCGTCCATCTATTCCTCCATCAACGTCGACACGTCGCCGACGGGCTCGCCGAACTCCCGCGCGCGGAGGATGCGGCGGACGATCTTGCCGCTGCGCGTCTTCGGCAGCCCCTCGACGAACTCGATCTTCTGCGGCATCGCGAGCGGAGAAAGGCGCTTGCGGAGCGCGTTCATCAGCTCGAGCTCGAGGTCGACGTCGCCGAGCACCCCCGGCTTGAGCACGACGAACGCCTTCACGACCTCCATGTTGATCGGATCGGGGCTTGCGACCGCCGCCGACTCCGCGACCGCGGGATGCTCGAGCAGCGCCGACTCGATCTCGAACGGGCCGACGAGGTGCCCGCCGGTGTTGATGACGTCGTCGTCCCGCCCCACGAACCAGAAGTACCCGTCGGCGTCGATCGACGCGCGGTCGCCGGTGAGATAACGGCCGTTGCGGAACTTCGCGGCGTACGCCTCGGGTTTGTTCCAGTACGCGCGCATCATCGACGGCCATCCGGGAGCGAGCGCGATCAGCCCGGCCCTCCCCGGTTCCCGCATCGGCTCGAACGTCTCCGGATGCACGACCGTCGCGTCGATCCCCGGGAACGGCTTCCCCATCGAACCCGGCTTCACCGACATCCCGGGGTAGTTGGCGATCACGATGCAGCCGGTCTCCGTCTGCCAGTAGGTGTCGTGAAAGGGGGTGCCGAAGGTCTGCCGAGACCAGATCACCGCCTCGGGATTGAGCGGCTCCCCCACGCTCGCGAGGTGCCGGAGCGCGGAGAGATCGTGGCGCCGCGCCACTTCGGCCCCCTCGCGCATGAGAAGCCGGATCGCGGTCGGCGCCGAGTACCAGACGGTCGCGCGGTGTTTCTCCAGGAAGCCGTACCACCGCTCGGCGTTGAATCCCGAGTCGAGCACCAGCTGCGTGACGCCGCAGGACCACGGTCCGAGGATGCCGTACGAGGTCCCGGTCACCCACCCGGGGTCGGCGTTGCACCAGTACCGGTCGCCGGGGTGGAGGTCGAGGACGGCGCGCGAGGTGAGGTACTGCGCGACGAGCGATCCGTGGACGTGCAGCGCCCCCTTCGGCTGGCCGGTCGTCCCCGACGTGTAGTGCAGGATCGACGGCGTCTCCTCGGCCGCGGGGAAGAAGTCGAATCGGTCGACGCGCGGGAGCGCCGCGAGGTCGAGCGCGCGCTCCCCCTCGCGCAGCTCGAGCCCCGCGGCGTCCACCACGACGACCTGGCGCAGCGCGGGGAGGCCGGCGCGGATGCGCCGGACCTTCCCGAGGTGCTTGCGCTGCGTGAGGACGATCGAGGTCGAGGCGTCGGCCAGGCGCGTGAGGAGCGACTCCTCCCCGAACGCGGAGAACAGCGGCTGCGCGATCGCCCCGAGCTTGAGGATCCCCAGCATCCCGAAGTACAGCTCGGGAATCCGGTCGAGGAACAGGCAGATCCGGTCTCCGGGTTCGGCCGCAAGCCCCCGGAGCGCCGCCGCCGTCGCGTTCGACAACAGGCGCAGGTCGTCGTAGTCGTAGCGGCGCTCGTGCCCGGCGGCGTCCTCCCAGATCATCGCGACGGCGTGGGCGAGCCCGATCGTGCACAGGCGGTCGCTGCACTGCCAGCCGAGGTTCGCGGGCGCGCCGCGGGCGAGTCCGAGCTCCCGACGGCCGTGCTCCCAGTCGAGTTCCGCGACGCAATCGGGTAACGCCGCGACCCCGGGAAGGGTGACGCGCATCGCAGCCTCCGAACCACCGGGCCGCGCGAGGCGGGAGACACCCGCATCGTGGCACCGCGCGGGAGGTGCACCAAGGACAAAAGTCAAAACCGCCGCTGGCACCGATGCCGCACCGCGGCCGATAATCAGGGCCGTTTCCCGCCCGAGGAGGTTCCGCATGCCCCGCCGCGTCCTGATCCTGGGTGCCGCCGGTCGCGACTTTCACAATTTCAATACGGTGTTCCGGAACGATCCGTCGAACGACGTGGTGGCCTTCACCGCGACGCAGATTCCCAACATCGAGGGCCGCCGATATCCGGCCGAGCTCGCGGGGAAGCTCTACCCGAACGGCATCCCGATCCACCGCGAGGAGGATCTCGAGCGACTGGTGCGCGAGCTGAAGGTGGACGAGGTCGTCTTCTCCTACAGCGACGTGTCGCACGAGAGCGTGATGCACATGGCCTCGCGCGCCCTCGCGGCGGGGACCGACTTCCGGCTGATCGGGCCGAACGCGTCGATGATCCCGTCGCAGGTCCCCGTCGTCTCGGTGTGCGCCGTGCGCACGGGGTGCGGAAAATCGCAGACGACCCGGCGCGTGGTTTCGATCCTCAAGAAGAAGGGGCGGCGGGTCGTCTCCGTGCGTCACCCGATGCCGTACGGCGACCTCGCCGCGCAGAAGGTGCAGCGGTTCGCCGCCCTCGCCGATCTCGACAAGCACCAGTGCACGATCGAGGAGCGCGAGGAGTACGAGCCGCACATCGCGATGGGGAGCGTGATCTACTCCGGGGTCGATTACGGCGCGATCCTGGCGGAAGCCGAGAAGGAGGCCGACGTCGTCCTCTGGGACGGCGGGAACAACGACCTCCCCTTCTATCGCGCCGACCTCGAGATCGTGATCGTCGACCCCCACCGCCCCGGCCACGAGCGGACCTACCACCCCGGCGAAGCGAACCTCCGCCGCGCGCACGTCGTCGTGATCAACAAGATCGACTCCGCGGACGGCGCCGGGATCGAGGCGGTCCGCCGCTCGATCCGCGAGCTCAACCCCGAGGCGATCGTGGTGGACGCCGCCTCGCCCCTCTACGTCGAGGACGCCCGCGCCATCCGCGGGAAGCGTGTGTTGTGCGTCGAGGACGGCCCGACCCTCACCCACGGCGAGATGAAATACGGCGCCGCGGTCCTCGCCGCGATGAAGCACGGAGCCCGGGAGATCGTCGACCCGCGCGCCTTCGCCGTCGGGACGATCGCGGACACCTTCGAGAAGTACCCCGGGATCGGGACGCTCCTCCCCGCGATGGGGTACGGCGAGCGGCAGATGGCCGACCTCGCCGCGACGATCGCGAAGACCCCGTGCGATCTCGTCCTGATCGGGACGCCGATCGACCTGAGGCGCACGATCGCCCTCGCGAAGCCCGCCCAGCGGGTCAGCTACGAGCTCGAGGAGATCGGCACGCCCACGCTTGAGGACGCCTTGGCGCGGTTCTGATAAATAGGGACAGCAACCTATTTCGGGAGGATTGGGGACAGTCACCCTATTTCCCCGATCCCGAAGCGCACAATTACGGGATCGGGGGAATAGGGTGACTGTCCCCAATCCTCCCGAAATAGGTTGCTGTCCCTATTTTCCCGCTTCGAAGTGGAAGTGCACCTCGAGGGTCGGGTAGACCCACGACTTGGGGAGCTTCGGGAACGGCGCGGCCTTCTTCACCGCCTCGATCGCCGTAGCGTCCCACCCCGCAACCCCCGTGGTGAGGTGCTCCCGCAGGCCGAGAAGCGCCCCGTCCCGGGAGATCGATGCGATCAGGACGGTCTTTTTCCCGACCGCCGGGGCGGCGGTGGGCTTCCACCCCGCGACCACCTTCTTGAACGCCGCCTGCTGCCAGGCGGTGTCGTCGAACCCGGTCTGGAAGTAGGCGTTGGCCTTCGGCTTCACCCCGCCCGCGGCGAGGGCCGTTCCCGCGGCGACGACGAGCGCGATCGCGAGGCGGAGCGTCCGCTTCATCGTGGCGCGGCCGCCTTTCGCTCGACGACCGGCGTCGCCGGCGGCGGATTGTCGGGATCGTATTTCGGCTGCAGCCACCCGTCACGGCAGAGGGCGGAGATCACGTTGCGGCCGATCGTCCGCCATGTGGCGGCGTCGCGGGAGGCCCCGTCGGCGGTCGTCCGCCCGTCGGCGACCCACGCCGTCGTCCCGTCGTGGGTGATGAGGCTCGCCTCGAAGGCGACGGATCCCGAGTCCGGCGCGTCCTCGAGGAATCGCACGACCAGGGTGTAGTCGGGGGACGGATCCCCCGCCCCGTCCTTCACGTGCGAGAGACGGAGCACGTCGGAGGTCATCCACGCGTGGAATGTGTCGAGGGCGACCGGACCCGTCCCTTCGACCTGCACGCGCAGCGAGGGGAGCCCGAGCTTCGGGAGAGCCGCGTCCTGCGTCCGCAGCGCCACCGTCGTCGTCTGCGCGGACGCGGTGCCGGCGAGGAGCAACCCGACGACACCCAACCGAGCGAGTCCCCTCATGGGACACAACCTCCCTGTGTGCGCGGAGAGTAGGACGAGCCTCACTCGAAATCAACGACGGGAAGCGTAAGGCAACCGTCCCCCGAACCCGACGTCGCGGAAAGTGATCCGCCCCGGGGAGGCTCCGGCGACGTCGCCCGAGCCATGACACAAACGCCCCTTGAAGGAGCCCTTCAAGGGGGGTACTTTGCCGGTGACATCCGGAGAGGCCCGCACGTGCGGGCCCGGCAACCTGGGACGGACAGCCCAAGGTGCCAACCCGGACGGCGGCCTTCCGAAGGCCGCCGCCCGGGGATGCGGAGCGGGAGGTCCCCGCTCAACCAAGTGTCCGCGCGGCTGGCCCCGCGATACCGGGTGTCTTCTCGGGCCG
>DASVAW010000169.1 GCA_036376135.1 Candidatus Polarisedimenticolaceae bacterium
GGATCCCCCTGCGAGGGGTTCGAGGACCAGACGTAGAGGTAGTAACGCATCTTCGGGTTGAGGAACCAACCGGTGAAGGGAAGGAAGAACTTGTTGAGCTGGACGTCCTCGCGCTGCGGAACGGTCTTGAGATTGCCGAAGAAATCGGTGTAGCTCGCGTCCAGCCCCTTCTGGTTCAGGTACCGCACGTAGCTGAACAGGCGCATGTAGATCTGGCCGTTCTCGCCCTCGTAGAGGAGGAACCCGGCGTTCGGTACGTATTCGGGGGTCTTGGCTGCGACCTCGGCCGGCGCCGCGGGCCCGGGAGCGGTGGCACCGGTCACGAACTCGGCACTGCAGCCGTCGGAGACCCAGACGCCTTCGTCGTCGTATCCCCACGTCTTGCCGAGCAGGCACGCGGCGGTACCCGTCGAATGGAGGAGCGCGACCCCCGCGGAGGTGTCCGCGGGGCACCGGTTGCGCCCCCCGGCCTCCGACGTGCAGACGACGCTCGCGGAGGCTCCCGCGGCGGGAGCGGCAGTCAGCGCGCCGATCAGGATCATCGCGACGATCATCGGACTCCTCATGCCGGGTAACGCCGCCCCGCGAGGACGGTCTCGACGGCGGGCAGCAATTCTGTTGCGATGGCCCTCTTGACGACGAAGCCGCTCGCCCCCGCCGCGAGCGTCGCCTGCCTCACGCTGGGCTCGTCGTGGACGCTCAGGACGATGACCTTGAGCCCGGGGCACCGCGCATGGAGCCGGGTGAGCCACGCGAGGCGCTCCCCGGGGCTGAGCGTCAGCTCCACGATGGCGAGCGCCGGGTCGAGCCTGGAAGCGCTCTCGCCGAGCGAAGCCTCGTCCGCGACCGTCACCACCACGTCGAACATCGTCTCCAGCAGTCCGCGCACGCCCTCCGCCACTCCGTAGTGACGGTCGGCGAGCACCACACATCCCGCGTTTTTCGTGGTCATGGAGAACCGGCCGCAGCGTAGGACAGGAGCGCGGCGAGAGGACCTCGTAAGACTACTGAGCGGGTGCCGGGGGATCTACGGGCGGGAGCTCAGATACGGACGATCCCGAGCTTGATCGCGAAGGTGACGAGCTCGGCGCTCGTGTGGAAACCCCACGCCTCCATCATCTGGTACTTGTGGGATTCGACGGTCCGTGTCGAGATCGAGAGGATCGCGGCGATCTCCTTGGCGGACCTTCCTTCGGCGAGGAGCTCGAGGATCTCCCGCTGGCGCGGGGTCACCGCGGCGGCCGGGCCCGACTCCCCCCCCTTCGGGTGTCGCATCAGCGGCCCGACGAGGGTGGGCGTGATGAAGACGTCCCCGGCGAGCGCGGCGCGAATCGCGAGGATCAGCTCGACGGGAGCGGAGTGCTTGAGCACGTATCCCGCCGCACCGAGCTGCAGCGCGCGCCGGGCGTACGCGACCTCGGGGTGCATCGTGAGGAAGACGACCTTCGTCCCCGGATGATCGCGGTTGAGCCGTTCCAGCGCGTCGAGCCCCCCGAGCCCCGGCATCGAGATGTCGGCGACCACCACGTCCGGCTTCAGCTCTCCCACCGCCGAGACCAGCGCGAGGCCGTCCTCCACGATCCCGACGAGCTCGAAATCGGCGCTCAGAAGCGTCCGGAGCCCCTCCGCCACGATGCGGTGGTCGTCGGCGAGCAGCACTCTCGGCCGGCTCATGCGTGTTTCTCCGCGAGCGGAACCCAGGCGTCGACGGTCGTGCCCATGCCGGGCACGCTCGCCACCGTGAAGGCCCCCCCCGCCATCCGCACCCGCTCCCGCATCGACGCGAGGCCGAGCGTCCGGTGACGCCCCTCGGGAGGAGCCCCGAAACCGATTCCGTCGTCGCTCACGGTCAGCCGGATGCCGCGCCGCTCGCCGCTCAGCTGGACTCGGACCGTGCGCGCCCGCGCATGACGCACGACGTTCCGCAGCGCCTCCTGCGCGACGCGGAAGAGGCAGCGCGCCGGGGCGCTGGGCGTACGGTCGGGGAGGTTCGTCACATCGACCTCGATCGTGACGGCCCACTGGCTGGCGACACGGTCGACCTCCGCCTGGATCGCGTCCGCCAGGCCCAGATCGTCGAGCAACGACGGGTGGAGGTTGTACGACAACACGTGGACGTGTTCGCTCAGCCGGACGAGCCCCGCGCGAAGGTCGCGCAGGGTGGCCGCTTCGGGGCCGTCCTTGAACGCCGGGCTCATCTCCATGCGTCCCGCGTCGATCGCGAGTCGGGCGATCTGCTGGGTCACGTCGTCGTGCAGCTCGCGGGCGAGGCGAGCCCTCTCCTCTTCCTGCGCCGCGACGAGCCTCCCGCTCACGTCGCGGATCTCCGCTTCCGCGCGGCGCACGCGCACGCGGCTGCTGAACAACCAGACGATGAGCGCGCCCTGGCCGACGCAGAACGCCGCCACCGCCAGGATCCGGCCCCAGTAGAGCTCCCAAAGGGTGGGTTTCTCGAAGCGGATCTCGCTGCCGGGAAGCAGACGGGAGCGGGGAATGTCCCAGCGGGCGAGCTCCGAGGCATCGAAGACGATCCGGTGCGCGGTGGCCGGCTCCAGGCGGAAGCGCGAGGGGGGCTCTCCGTCCAGGATCTTCCCGGCGACGAGGGCGGAGATCCTCGCGAGCTCGTCGACCGAGATGACCGGGCCCCCGACGACCCCCTTTCCGAGCTGGTACTCCCACAACCCGAAGATCGGGGCCCTGGAGACCGCGCGAATCGCCGCGAGCCCACGCTCGCCCCCGTAGGGCACACCCGCGGCGTCCTGGAGCAGGAGGGCGTAGACGATCGCGGTCCCCGGAGCCGCCGCCTCGGCCCGATCGAGGATCCGGTCGAGCGGCTCGGTATCCAGGTAGGTGATGCGCACCCGGTCTTCGAACGAGCGCAACTCGCTGCGGAACGTCTCGAGCCAGAACTTCTCGAGCGGGGAGTTCCCCAGCACGACCAGGATCTCCTTCGTCTCCGGCAGCACTCGGAGGACGTTCTGGACGTTGGCGAACAGATCGACGTGCACCGGGACGACGGCATCGCGCTCGGTGACGGTGCCCGCGCTCAGGTGCCGCGCGTCCGTCGCCGCGATCAGCATCGGCGTGTTCGCGAACAGCTGCCGTCGGTGCCGCTGCACGAAGCGCGCCGCCGGCCCGCCGATCGACACCACCAGGTCGAAGGGGTGTCCCGCGTCGAACGTGGCGAGATAATCCGCGAAATGGACCTCGGAGTGCTCCCCGCCGATGGCCGTCATTCCCAGCGAGATCTCGTGGAACTCGACCCGGTCCGAGCGGAGCGTCGCGAGCTCGGTCTGGAAGATCCGCGAGAAGGCGGCGTGCGCCTCGACGTCTCGTCCGAACGAGTGCAGGACGAGCACGCGCTGCGTCGACGCGGCGGCCCCCGACCCCGCCAGGAGGGCCAGGATCGCGACGACGATGCGCGCGCCGATCAAAACCGGAAGATCCCCACGACTTGGACCTGGCTGGACTTTCCGCGGTTCCCGTTCTTGTTGGTCCGGGTCCCGTAGACGTATTCGATGCCGAAGTTGATCCGCTCGATCGGCGAGAAGACGAGGTTGGCGGACCATCGGTTCGTGCGATGGTAGGCGTCGTCGGGCTGGAACGTCAGGTTGTCGACCTCGACGTAGCTCCAGATGACCGACGAGCGCAGCTTCATCACGCGCGTGGTCTCCCACCGTTTCCACTGGTGCTCGAAGTCGATGTACCCGCCCGTGACGCGCAGGGGCTCGAGCCGGCCGGTGGCGTCGTCGAAGACGGCGTCCTGACCGCCGAGCGAGTTCAGGTCGTTGACGTAGCGCGCGTTTCCCTTCCCGACGTTGATCTGGAAGATCAGACGGTCGGTGAGATCGAAGTAGTGGAACGGCACGACGCCGGAGACGCTCGCGCCCCAGGCGAACGTCGACTGCCGCACGGCCGGGTCGAGCGCCCACTCGCCCCGGATCTGGCGGAGCACGCCCGCGACCTGCAGGTGACCGATGTCCTTGACCTTCCAGACGGCGCGCCCGACGAGGTCGGGAATCAG
>DASVAW010000170.1 GCA_036376135.1 Candidatus Polarisedimenticolaceae bacterium
TTCGACGAGCTGATGCGCTCGTCGACGCGGATGTACGCGAGCCCGCGCGCGCTCGACGTCCCCGTCAAGCGCGAGGCCCTCGAGCGGCTCGTCCTCCTCGTGCGCGGCGTGATCGACGCACGGGGGCGCGTGCTCGTCGAAGCGAACGTCCCCGCCGACCGACTCGAGGCGGTGATCGAGGCGCTCCCGTGCATGCGCGAGCCGACGGTCGCCCCGCTGCACGGCGGCGCGGGATACGCCGTGAAGGCGGCGGTGCCGCGTGCCGACCTCGCGCGGGTCATTCCGGAGATCAAGGCGCGCGGGGCGACGGACATCCTCGTGACCGCGCCGTCGCAGATCGTGGCGTAGGAGGCCGTCGTGATCCGAGTGACCCCCTACTCCGTCCCCGAGCCTCCCTTCCCGACCGACCTCAAGCTCGACGGCACCGGGGGCTCGCCGATCGCGCAGCGGCTGACGGAGGATGCCGCGGCGCTCTCCCGTTACCCCGACGCACGCCCTCTCGAGGCGGCGATCGCCGCGCGCCACGGCGTCGACCCCGCGCGGGTGATCGTCACCGCGGGGGCCGACGAGGCGCTCGACCGCGCCTGCCGGACCTTCCTGGCGCCGGGGCGCTCGATCGTCCTTCCCTCCCCCACCTTCGAGATGATCGCGCGCTACGCGGCGCTCGCCGGAGGCGGCGTCGTGAGCCCTCCGTGGCGCGGCCCCTGGCCCCTCGACGCGGTGCTCGGGGCGATCGACGCGACGACCGCGCTCGTCGCGATCGTGAGCCCCAACAATCCGACCGGAGCGGTGGTCGGTCGCGAGGCGCTGGCGCGCGTCGCCGAGAGCGCCCCCGCGCTCCTCGTCGACCTCGCCTACGTCGACTTCGCCGACGACGACCCGACCTCCTTCGCCCTGACCCTCCCGAACGCGATCGTCTTCCGCACCTTCTCGAAGGCGTGGGGGCTCCCGGCGCTCCGGGTCGGCTACGCGATCGGCCCCGAGCCCTGGATCGGCTGGATGCGCGCGGCCGGTGGGCCGTACCCGGTCTCCGGGTTGTCGCTGGCCCTGGTGCAGCGCTGGCTCGAGATCGGCGCGGAGGCCACCGCCGCCTTCGTCGCGCGAGTGCGCGAGGAGCGGCGCGAGCTCGAGGCGCTGCTCGGCGCGCGGGCGGAGCCGTCGCAGGCGAACTTCGTCTTCGCCCGCTTCGACGACGCGGAACGGGTGAGAACCGAGCTCGCCCGGCGCGGGATCGCGGTCCGCATCTTCCCGAACGATCCCGCCCTCGCGGGGGCCCTTCGGCTCACGCTTCCCGGCGAGCCTGCCGCCTTCGCCCGGTTGAGGACCGCGTTCAAGGAGATCCTCCCATGAGCCGCACCGCCACGATCGCGAGGAAGACCCGCGAGACCGACCTCCGCCTGACCCTGGATCTCGACGGCTCGGGCGCGACGGAGATCGCGACCGGGATCGGCTTCCTCGACCACCTGCTCGTCTCGCTCGCGAAACACGCCCGTTTCGACCTGGCGCTGACCTGCAAGGGGGACCTCGAGGTCGACGACCATCACACCGCGGAGGATTGCGCGCTCGCGCTCGGGCAGGCGCTCTCCGAGGCGCTCGGCGAACGGCGCGGGATCGCGCGTTTCGGATCGGCGTACGCGCCGCTGGACGAGGCGCTGGCCCGCGCGGTCGTCGACCTCTCGGGGCGCCCCGCCCCCGTGATCGACCTCGGCCTGACCCGCTGGGCGATCGGGGCCCTCGCGACGGAGAACGTGACCCACGTGCTCGCCTCCCTCGCGAACGCGGCGAGGATGGCGCTGCACGTCGACGTCCTGCGCGGGTCGAACGACCACCACCGCGCCGAGGCGGCGTTCAAGGCGACGGCGCTGGCCCTGCGCGCCGCCGTCGCGCGCGACGGCTCGTCGGAGATCCCGAGCACGAAGGGGACCCTGGCGTGAGCGGCGTCGTCCACGTCGTGAGGACCGGCACCGCGAACCTGGCGTCGGTGCTCGCGGCCCTCGAACGCGCGGGGGCGCGACCGCGCGTGACCGCCGACCCCGCCGAGGTCGCGTCGGCGCCGATCGTGGTCCTTCCCGGCGTCGGCGCCTTCGGAGCGGCGATGGAAAACCTCAGCGAGCTCGCCCCCGTCCTCGCCGATCGCGTGCGCGCGGGGCGACCGACCCTCGGGATCTGCCTGGGCCTGCAGCTCCTCGGCGAAGGGAGCGACGAGACCCCCGGCGTCGTCGGGCTCGGCGTCGTGCCCAGGCGCGCCGAGCGCCTGCGCGGCGAGGTCCGCGTCCCGCAGCTGGGCTGGAACCGCGTGACCGCGCAGCCGGGGTGCGCCCTCCTCGAGGACGGGTACGCGTACTACGCCAACTCGTACGCCTGGTCCGCCCCCGCCCCGGAAGGGTGGGCGGCCGCCGTGACCGAACACGGCGTGTCCTTCCTCGCCGCCGTCGAGCGCGGGGCGGTGCTCGCCTGCCAGTTCCACCCGGAGCTGTCGGGGGCCTGGGGGGCGGCGCTCCTGTCGCGCTGGCTCGCGCGGGCGAAGGAGGCGGCGTGCTGACCGTGCGCGTGATCCCGTGTCTGGACACCCGCAACGGGCGCGTCGTGAAGGGGGTGCGTTTCCAGTACCTCCGCGACGCCGGCGATCCCGAGGAGCAGGCCGCGATCTACGAGGCGGGCGGGGCCGACGAGCTCGTGCTCCTCGACGTCTCCGCCACCCCCGAGGGGCGCGGGCACGCGGTCGAGACGGTCCGCCGCGTGCGCCGTCGGCTTTCGATCCCCCTCACCGTCGGAGGAGGCGTCCGCGCCGCCGACGACGCCTTGCGCCTCCTCGACGCCGGCGCGGACAAGGTCGGGGTCAACACCGCGGCGGTCGAGCGTCCGGAGCTCCTGCGGGAGATCCGCGACACCTACGGCGCGCAGTGCACCGTGCTCGCGCTCGACGCCGCGCGCCGCGCCGAAGGCGGAGGCTGGGAGGTCGTGATCCGCTCAGGGCGGGAGCGCACCGGCCGCGACGCGATCGCCTGGGCGCGCGAGGCCGTCGAGGCGGGGGCCGGGGAGATCCTCCTGACGAGCTGGGACCAGGACGGCACGCAGTCGGGGTACGACCTCGACCTCATCGCCGCCGTCGCGCGCGCGGTTCCCGTTCCCGTTGTCGCCTCCGGCGGCGCCGCGAATCCGGGGCACCTCGTCGAGGCGGCGCGCGCGGGGGCGGACGCGGTCCTCGCCGCGTCGATCTTCCACGACGGCCTGTTCACCGTCGCCGACGTCAAGCGCGCCCTCGCGGGCGCCGGCCTGGAGGTGCGCCCGTGATCGTCCCGTCGATCGATCTCCGCAACGGGAACGCCGTGCAGCTGCGCGGCGGGAAGGAGCTCGTCCTCGACGCCGGCGACCCGCGCCCGATCGCCGAGCGCTTCGCGCTCGCGGGAGAGATCGCCGTCGTCGACCTCGACGCCGCCCTCGGCACCGGTTCGAACGAACGCGCGATCCTCGACCTGCTCCACATCGCCCGCTGCCGCGTCGGCGGCGGGATCCGAAGCGTCGACGCGGCGCTGCGGTGGCTCGATGCCGGGGCGACGAAGGTCGTGCTCGGCACGGCGGCGCGCCCCGAGGTGCTCGCGCGGCTCCCCCGCGAACGCGTCGTCGCCGCGCTCGACACCGTGCACGACGAGGTCGTCGACCACGGCTGGACGCGCCGCACGGGCGCGACGGTTCTCGACCGGATCCGCGAGCTTCGGCCGTTCGTCGGAGGATTTCTCGTCACCTTCGTCGAGCGCGAGGGACGGCTCGGGGGTACCTCCCTCGATCGGGCGGCGGCGATCGTCGCGGCCGCGGAGGGGTGCCGGGTCACGATCGCGGGGGGCGTCACGACCCCCGACGAGATCGCGGCCCTCGACCGCCTCGGCGCCGACGCGCAGGTCGGGATGGCGATCTACACGGGAGCCATGGACCTGGCCGACGCGATCGCCGCGCCGCTCACCTCCGACCGCCCCGACGGGTTGTGGCCGACGGTGATCTGCGATCCCCACGGAGCCGCCCTCGGCCTCGCGTATTCGGACGTCGAGAGCCTGCGCGAGGCCGTGCGCTCGCGTCGCGGGGTCTACCACTCGCGCAGGCGCGGCCCGTGGGTCAAGGGAGCGACGTCGGGGGCGACGCAGGAGCTGCTCCGCGTCGACCTCGACTGCGATCGGGACGCGCTGCGCTTCACGGTCCGCCAGCACGGCTCCGGGAACTGCCACACGGGCGCCTGGAGCTGCTTCGGGGACGCGCGGGGGCTCGCGGCCCTCGAGCGGACCCTCGCCGGCCGGACGGTCGAAGCGCCTCCCGGCTCGTACACGCGCCGCCTGTTCGACGATCCCGCGCTGCTCGCCTCGAAGCTCGAGGAGGAGGCCCGTGAGCTCTCGACGGAGCTCTCCTCCGGTCGCGTCGCCGAGGAGGCGGCGGACCTTCTCTACTTCGCCATGGTGAAGCTGTCCGCCTCGGGCGTGAGGCTCGAGGACGTCGCCCACGTGCTCGACGCGCGGGCCCTTCGCG
Source organism: Candidatus Polarisedimenticolaceae bacterium (assembly GCA_036376135.1). Classification (NCBI taxonomy): domain Bacteria; kingdom Pseudomonadati; phylum Acidobacteriota; class Candidatus Polarisedimenticolia; order Candidatus Polarisedimenticolales; family Candidatus Polarisedimenticolaceae; species Candidatus Polarisedimenticolaceae bacterium. The sequence continues at coordinate 4,516 of DASVAW010000170.1, forward strand.
TCGCGCGGCGCCCCGGTGACGCCAAGAAGGAGGCCCCCGAATGACCGCCCCCCTTCGCGTGATCGGCCCCGACGAGGTCCACGCGAGCCGTCGCGACCCTGTCGACGCGGCGACGCTCGCGGAGGCCGCGTCGATCGTCGACGACGTCCGCCGGCGCGGCGAGTCGGCGCTGCGCGAGCACGCGGAGCGCCTGGGCGATCTCCGGCCCGGCGAGCCGCTGGTGATCGAGAGGCCGGCGCTCCGTCGCGCCCTGGAGTCGATCCCGACGGCCGACCGCGCCCTCCTCGAGCGCACCGCCGACCGCATCCGCCGCTTCGCCGAAGCGCAGCGCGCGAGCCTGGGAGACCTGACCCTGCCGATCCCGGGAGGCGAAGCGGGGCATACGGTGAGCCCCGTCGAGCGTGCCGGATGTTACGCCCCCGGCGGACGTTTCCCGCTCCCCTCCTCGGTCCTCATGACCGCGGTCACCGCGCGGGCCGCAGGGGCGCCGGTGGTCTGGGTCGCCTCGCCGAAGCCGGTGCCGATCACCCTCGCCGCCGCAGCGGTCGCCGGCGCCGACGCGCTCCTTTCGGCCGGAGGTGCCCAGGCGATCGCCGCCCTCGCGTACGGCGCGGGGGAAGTCCCCGCTTGCGACGCGGTCGTCGGCCCCGGCAACCGATGGGTCACGGCGGCCAAGCAGCTCGTCGCGGGACGCGTCGCGATCGACATGCTGGCGGGACCGTCGGAGCTCGTCGTCTTCGCGGACGACTCCGCCGATCCGTCGGTCGTCGCCGCCGATCTCCTCGCCCAGGCCGAACACGACCCCGACGCCCTGCCGGTGCTCGTCTCCCTCGACCGCGGGCTGGCCGACGCGGTGAACGCCGAGGTCGCGCGCCAGCTCGCGGTCCTTCCGACCCGCGCGACGGCCGAAGCCGCGTTGAAGAACGGCTTCCTCGTCGTCGTCCCCGACCTCGAGACCGGGATCCGCGTCTGCGATCTCCTGGCGCCGGAGCATCTCGAGCTCGACCTGCGCGACGCGGCCTCGGTCGCCCCGCGGGTGAAGCACTACGGCGGCCTCTTCGTCGGATCCCACGCGGCGGAGGTCCTCGGCGACTACGGCGCGGGGCCGAACCACACGCTGCCCACGGGGGGAACGGCGCGTTCCTCGGGCGGTTTGTCGGTCCTCACGTTCCTTCGCGTGCGGACGTGGCTGCGGATCGACGATCCCGCGGCGTCGCAGGAGCTCGTGAAGGACGCCGTCGCGCTCGGACGGCACGAGGGGCTCGAGGGGCACGCCAGGAGCGCGGAGCGGAGGGTGAGGTAGAGTCCGGCCATGTCCGCCCGAAGGATCGGGACCGGATCCACCCTGGAAACCGAGGGCCGGCTGTGAAGATCCGCCGTGTGACGATCCACCGTCGAAGGAAGGCGTTCGAGGTGGGGACCTCGCCGGCCCAGCTCTACCGGCTCCTCGACACGACGAACCAGAGCAAGTCCGTCGATCCGATGCTCCGCCTGCTTCAGGCGCTGGACTGCGAGGTCGAGCTCGTCGTGCGGGCGCGGCGGGCTTCGTAGCCGATGCGGATCGCGATCGCCTCCGACCACGCCGGATTCCGCTACAAGGAAGCGATCCGGCACGCGCTCGCTCTCGAGGGGCACGACGTCGTGGATTTCGGAACGAGCTCGAGCGATCCGGTCGACTACCCCGGGTACATCCGGGCGGCCGCGGAATCGGTCGCGTCGGGGGATTGCGAGCGAGGGATCGTCCTCGGCGGATCGGGGAACGGCGAGGCGATCGTCGCCAACAAGGTCCGCAGGATCCGATGCGCCCTCTGCTGGAGCGTCGAGACGGCCCGGCTCGCACGGGCCCACAACGACGCCAACGTGATCTCGATCGGCGAGCGCACCGTCGATCTCGCGACCGCCCTCGCGATCGTGGGGACGTGGCTCACGACCCCGTTCGAAGGGGGCCGCCACGCGCGCAGGATCCGGCAGATCGAAGGGTGACGGCCGGGCTCCCGATCACTTCCGCTTCGGCGCCTGCGGCTTCGGCGTCGCCGGCTTCACGGTCGGCTTCGGGAGCGGCTTCATGCCCTTCAGCGCCGAGTCCAGCGTCGGCAGCGGCGGCGGAGGCGGCGGCGAGAACCGCGGCGGCGCGACGTACCCCGGCGGCGGCGCCATGCACACGCCGGTGCGGTTGGGCTGCGAGACGCATTTCGTCCCGGCGCCGCACGGCATCGGTCCGTCGCCGCAGATGTAGACCCCTTCCCCGTCGCAGACCATCGCCCCGCGGTTGAGGGCCTCGTCGGTATCGCTGCAGTCGATCCCGCAATAGGCCTCGCCGCGGGCGTCCCGGTTGCAGCAGCGCGCGTCGACCTCGCCGTCCCGATCCTGGTCGAGCGATCCGTACGTCTCGGGGTTGCAGTCCTCGTCGTGCCCCTCGAGATCGCAGACCTCGACGTTTCCGGGGTAACGTCGCGGGTCGGTGTCGTCGCAGTCGTCGCCGCCGCAGGCGACGTCGCGCCTTCCGTCCCGATCGCGGTCCGCGCAGGGGTTGAAGCAGCGGTTCTCCTCCTCGCTGCACGTCTCGTCGCGGTCGCAGGGGTTGAAGCCGCGCACGCACCCGCGCGCATCGGCGCCGCGGGTTCCGGGCGCGCAGCCCTCCGCCCCGTTGCAGTAGAGCCCGTCGTCGCAATCGCGATCGGTGGTGCAGACGGCGGACGCCGCGGGGAGCGCGTGCGCGAAAAGGGCGGCGGCGAGAAGAACGCGGACGATCATGGGGGCCTCCTCTTGCCCCGCAATCTGGGGCTGGAGGTGGCCCGACGCAACCCGTGGCGGCTGCGATCTCGCCCCTCCCCCCACCTTCCGGCATACAATCCTTCGATCCCGACGCCTCCTCGATCGGGGCCACCATGTCGAAGTCCCTGGACCGTCCTCCCGCCGCGCTGGGGAGACGCATCATCCTGCTGCGGGGCGCGCGGGTTATCCTCGACGTAGACCTCGCCGCGGTCTACGGCGTGGAGACCCGAGCGCTCAATCAGGCGATTCGACGAAACGGCGCCCGGTTTCCCCACGACTTCGCCTTTCCGCTGACCGTGGATGAGCTCGGGATCTTGAAATCACAATTCGTGATCTCAAGTGCAGAGCATGGCGGCCGCCGGTCCATCCCGTGGGCGTTCACCGAGCACGGCGCCATCATGGCGGCTATGGTGCTTCGCAGCGACCGGGCCATCGCCATGAGTGTCTTCGTCGTGCGGGCGTTTGCGCGTCTCCGAAGCGGCGCACGAGCGACGGCGCGACTCCGGGTGGAGCTGGCACAGCTCGAACGCCGGGTCACCGGTCACGACGAGCAGCTGCGGCGCGTGCTCGCCGCGATCCGGGCCCTCCTTCCGCCGCCCCAGCTATCGAGGCGGCGGATCGGGTTCTAGCTCAGTCGCAGCGGTTCCCCAGGTTCTGCGGCAGAGGGCAGGCTCCGAGCAGTCCCGCCTCGGGACGCTCGGCGCCGGTCGAGTCCGTCCCGAACGAGCCCTCGACCGCGCCGTCCTGCGCGACGATCAGGAAGAAGGAGCTCCCCGCGCCCGGGTCGAACGACGCGTTCCCCGAGTTGCCGAGAGCACACGTCGCGTTCAGGTAACCGTAACTCGCGACCGACGCGAGCGGGCCGAAGTAGATCGTGTGATTCGCGGCCGCACACGCCGGCGTGTAGGTGACGTCGATCGCCCCCGTCGTCCTGTTCAGGGAGGCGAGCATCGGGGTGGCCTCGCCCGGCGTCACGACCGGCGCGGTCACGTTCGCGCTCGCGAGAGCGATCTGCACCGGCGCCGCCTGGCCCGTGTTCAGCCACGCGTCGAGGAGGTTCACACCCTCGTTCCCGAGGAACGTGTTGAGCCGGTCGTTCGCCTTCCAGAGGAACTGCACGTATTCCCAGCTCGTCTGCTGGTAGAACAGGCGCACCTCGACGCGCGCGGCGCCCTGCGGGATCGGGAACGACCGCTCGTCCCAGTAGTTGTAGGTGCCGCCGGGGCCGGGATTCCCGAACTGCGTCGCCGGGACCGGGAGCGCGTTGCGCGTGCGCCCCTCGTCGTACTTGAAGCCGTACGGCGGGATGCGGTTGTCCTCGGTCATCACGTTGTTGAGGACGAAGTGGAACGTGTGGTGCTGCGTCCCCGCGGGCGAGGCGCCGAGCTGCCCGAGCGTCATCCCCGGGGAGTCGGTCATCCGGTCGTATTCGAGCGGGAGGCTCGCCGGATACCCGAGCGAGAGCAGCTGGCTCGCCCACGCCTGGTCGAGCCCGGGCTTCGCCTCGTAGACGACGCCGTCGTGCAGGTCGAGCAGCGACTGGACCTGGTGGGAGACCCCCGCGTTGTCCTGAACCGTCCGCCCGATGTTCCCGTAGCCGCCGACCTCGGCGATCAGGGAGTTCGAGGCGTTGTACCACTTGAGGTTGAGCCACATGCGGCGCCCCTCCGGGTAGCCGCTGATCAGCTTGTGCGCGCTGAGGTTGGTGACGCGAACCTCCAGCGCGTTGCCGTCCTGGCTCGCGGAGAGGGACCCGGCACTCTGGATCATCTCGATCGAGCGGGCCTTTCCGGCGTCGAGGGCGTCCCGCTGAAGCTGCGTGAGTCCGGCGCCCAGGCGCAGCGTCCCCTTCGTGTCCATGTACTTGACCGCGTCCGGCACCCAGTGCGAGGCACCCGTCTGGTCGTGCCTCGGCAGGTCCGCGCGCGTCGGAACCCCGTTCTTGTTGCATCCCTTTCCGGTCGAGGCCGCCATGTGGCACGTCTGGCAGGTGTAGTAACGAACCGTGCCGTCCTGGTAGTTCGGGCGAGCGGCGTTTCCGGTCTGGTCCATCGCGCGCTGGTACGCGCGCTGGATCGAGCCGCCGGCCGTCCGCAGGTCGGAGGGCAGGGTCGCGAAGTCGGAGACCCGCATCGTGTCGAAGGCGCTGGCGACGTGCTCGCTCGACGTGCGCTCGACGATCCCGTACCGGTGCGGGGCGTTGTTGAAGGCCGCCTTGCCGTCGACCGGCGAGCCGGGCACGCCGCTGAACCGCCCCGCCGCGAGCGGGAGGTCCTGGGTGCCGTTGTTGTGGGCGAGGTCGCCGACCGCCGCGTTGCTGACGTCGTGGCAGGTCGCGCACATCTCGGACTGCCGGTGGAACGGGGATCCGACGAACGCGTGGTTCGCCGCCGCGTCCGCATAGGGGCCGAGCCGGGTGCCGTTGCCGTTGATCACGTATTGCCCGCTGCCGCGGTAGGTCTCGTTCGGCGCGGCGCCGTCGAAGGGCTGGAACGGAGCCTGGTAGGCCTCCGTCGTCCCCGCGAGGCTCAGCGGCGGATCCGGGTTGACGAGCAGATGGCAGAACTCGCACTCGACGCCTTCCTTGTCGGTCGTGGCCGCGAGGCCGCTGCCGTCCGTCGGAGTCGAGCGCCCGGCGATCCACCCGCCCACGCTGTGGCACCGGATGCAGAGATCCCCGGCCCCGCCTCGGAGATTCGGGTCGGCGTTCGGAAGGAAATCCTGCTCGGCGATCGCGACCGTTCCCCAGAAGAGCGGATCGCGACCGGCGTTCCCCATCATGCCGCCACGCCACCCGAACGCCGGCTCGCGCTCCTTCTCGAGCGTCGGATTCGTCGGCTGGGTGATGTTGCCGTGGCAGTTGTCGCAGGTGTCGGGGCTCGCGAAGGCGGCGACCTCGCCGGGCTGGGTCCCGGGCTGCTGGATCTCGGTCGGCACCGTCGGGGCCGCCAGCACGAACGCGAAGGCGAGCATCGGGACCACGGTTCACCCCCCGGGGAAAGTCTCCGGCGGCGGTCGAGCGTCCGTTTCGACCGCCGCCGTCGAGCCACATGCTGCGTGCCGGCATCCGCGCGGGGTGGGGCACCGAACCGATGCGGCACGCTTCGGTTGAAACGTTTGTTTTGCAATGTCGATGCCCGGTCTTGAAATCGGACGCTCGGCGGATCGCGAATCCTCGCGGTGCGGCGTGGGGGATCCGACCCGTTTTCCGGAAATGCGGTGGGGGATCTCGCGCAGGTCAGCGCACGGCGGACCAGCCCGACATCCCGCGCGTCACGCGTCCCTCGCGCTCGAGCTTCTCGAGGTGCGCGCGGGTCTGCGACTCCCGGAGCGGCACCGGCGCCGCCGGTGTGTCCGCGTACGCCTCGGCGGCGATCCCGGCAAGCTCGTGCGACCCGTCCGCAGCGAGCGCCGCCATGACCCGCAGCTCGCGCGCCTCGCGATGGATCAACGCCGCGGCGAGCGCCTTCCCGGGAAGCGGGGCGCCGTGTGACGGGAGGACCGAGCGCACGCCGAGGGAGGCGACCCGGCGGAGCGAATCCATGAACAGCCCCATGTCTCCGTCGACGAGCCCGACGAGGATCGTCGACAACCCGCTGACGAGATCCCCCGCGATCATCCACCGCCGCGCCGGCTCGTGGAAGGCCAGATGGCCCGGGGCGTGCCCGGGAGTGTGCAATGCCGTCCAGGTCTGGCCTCCGAGATCGAGCCGCTCGCCGTCGGCGATCGCCCGGGTTTCGACGCCGTGCAGCTTTCCCGCGACACGGTCGAGGGTCGCGGCGTGCGCGGCGACGGGCAGGTCGAGCGCGCGGGCGAGGGCGGCGGCCCCGTCCACGTGGTCCCGGTGGTGGTGCGTGAGCACGATCTCCGTCGCCCGCGACCCGGCCGCCTCGCGGCGCCTCACGACGCGCACGATCCGCTCGATCTCCTCGGGATCGCCGCACCCCGGGTCGATCACGACGAAGCGCGCGCCGCCCGGCATCCAGACGTTCGTGTGCGTCGCCGGGGGAAGCGTCGCCGTCGGCGTCGGCCACACCCAGACGTCGGGGACGAACTCGATCCGCGGGAGCGCCTGCTCGCTCGCGTTGAGCGCGCCGACCCGCGTCGCGAACTCCTCGGCGGATGCCGGCGGGCGCAGGGCCGCCTCGCGGAGGATCGGCAGGACCGGCGGGGGGACGAGGACCTCGCCGCGGGCCCAGGCCTCGAGCATCTCGGGAGCGTTCCGGAACTCGAGGGTGGCGATCTCCTCGGGCTGCGGCGGCGTTTCCGGAAGGGTCGCGGAAGGGGGGAGCTCCGCGACGAAGAAGGCGGTGCGGAACCGCACCGGGAAGAACGGCGGGGTCGTGCGCTCCCCGGCGGGACGCCACGACGCGACGGGGATGTCGAGGCCGCTTTCCTCCCGCATCTCCCGCGCCACGCATCGCACCCAGGCGAGCGGGTCGGCCTCGGAGCCGTCCCCGCGCTCGAAACGCCCCCCCGGGAACGCCAGGTAGCCGGGCATGAAGCGCGAGGTCGCGGCGCGACGGCCGAACAGGAGCTCCCATCCGCCGGCGGAGCGGCGGATCACGATCCCCAGGGCGCTGGGCCGGGCTTCGGGAACGCGGGCGGGGGGGACGTGGTCGGGAAGCTCGCTCATGGAGCCGTGGAGTATAACTTCCGGCCATGGCGATCCTGCGAAGCGAGACCGGCGGCGTCCACGTCCTCTCCTGCACGGGGGAGCTCGCCCTCGGCAAGGGGGACGCCGAGCTTCTCGCCGCCCTTCAGGAGTCGCTCGAGGCCGGGGCGCGCCGGATCGTGCTCGATCTCGTCCGGCTCGCCTGGGTGGACAGCGCCGGCGTGGGAGCCATCGTCGCCTGCTCCAAGCGGGCCGCCGACCGCGCCGCGATCGTGCGCGTCGCCGCGGCCCCCGACGGCGCGGTCCGTCGGATCCTCGTCGCCACCCACCTCCACAAGGTGTTCGACATCTTCGACGACGTCGCGTCGGCGCGGAAGGACTTCGGCGCCTGAGCGCCTACGCCTCGCGGCGCAACACCATCACGGTCACGTCGTCCGCCAGGATCCCCTGCTGGAAGGACTCGACCTCGCGCGCGACCGCGGCGGCGTCCACGGCCTCGGCATGCTCGAGGAACGACTTCAGCCGGCCCTCGCCGTAGAACTCCCCGTCGTGCGTGCGCGCCTCCGGAACGCCGTCGCTGAAGATCACGAGCGACTCCCCCGGCGCGAGGCTCGCCTCCCGCTCCTCGAAGCGGCGGCGCGGGAACATCCCGATCGGCCCGCCGGAGGTCGTGCCGACCTCGGCGGTCTCCCCCGCCCCCGTCCGCCACGGCGGCGGGTGCGCGGCGTTCACGTAGCGCAGGCGACCGGTCGCGGCGTCGTACCGCCCGACGAACGCGGTGAGATACATGCTGCCGATCGCCTCGCGTTCCAGGGCGTCGTTGGTGTCGGCCACGGCGTCGGCGAGCGAGGCGTGGGCGAGGAGCGCCCGGCGGAGCACCGCCTTCGAAACCGCCATGTACATCGCCGACGGGAGCCCCTTCCCGGAGACGTCCGCGACGACGAAGACCAGCGCCCCGCGGTCCTCGAAGGCGTCGTAGAAGTCCCCCGCGACGTGACGCGCGGCGAGGTTGCGCGCGGCGAGCGCGAATCCGTCCCCGGTCGGGAGCGACTTCGGGAGCATCGCCGTCTGGATCGTCCGCCCGGCGCGCAGCTCCCCCTCGACCTTCTCGCGCGCCTCGACGTGGTGTTTCAGGTCGGCGACCATCCGGTTGAACGCCGCGGCGAGGTCGCCGATCTCGTCCCGCGACGCGATCCCGGTGACGCGCACGTCGAGGTCGCCGCGCCCGAGCTCGCGTACCGCCAGCGCGAGTCGCGACACCGGCCGCGTGACGTGCGACCCCATGCCCCACACCACCGCGAGGATCGCGAGGAGCCCGAGTGCGAGGACGGACAGGCCGAGGCGCATCTGGGAGCGGAGGTCCGCGAGGACCGTCGCCTCGGAGGCTCCCGCGAAGACCGCGCCGCCCGTCGAGGCGAGCGGGACGTGGACGAGCCAACCCGTGTCGCCGGAGAGGGTCCCCTCGACCCTAGCGATCCCGCTGCGGCCGGCGAGCGCTTCCCGCACCGCGCCCGAGACCTGGGGACGCCCGGCCGCCTCCGCCGAGACGGCGAGGTCCGCGCCCTCCGCGATCCGTCCGTCGGAGTCGTGCACGACCTTTCCGGACGCATCGATCACGACGTAGCGCGCTCCGGCCTCGGCGACGCGGCGATCGAACTCGGCGAAGGACGACGCGAGGGCCTCCGCCCCCTGGATCCTCACGCGATCGTCCAGCCGCCCCGCGAAGACGCCGACCCGCTCGATCGCGCCGCGCTCCAGGCGCGCGACCGCGCCGCGCTCGAGGCGCGTCGTGAGGATCCAGGCCATCGCCCCGTAGACGACGAGCAGCGGGAGACCGATCGACCACAACAGGCGCGCGCGGAACGACAACGCCATCAGGGCACCGTGTAGATCAGCTCGACGCGGCCGCCGCCGCGCAGGACGACGACGGAGATCCGCTCCCCGCGCGTCCTCCCCGAGATGAGGGTGCGGATCTTCGCCCCGGCGCCCGTCTCGGAGAGCTTGACTCCCGCGACCTCGAGGATGACGTCCCCGCCGAGGAGGATCTTCTCGTCCTCGATCGTCGCCTCGACCGACCCGCCGCGGATCCCCATCGCCGCAGCGGGGGATCCCGAGGCGACGCGTTGCACCAGCAGGCCGACCGGCTGGGGGAAGTTGAGCAGCGCGGCGAGCTCCCCCGCGACCATGATCCCCTCGAGGCCGGTCCACGGGGGCCGCTCGGTGAGCAGCCGCCGGGCGGTGTTGGACGAGATCGCGAATCCGATCCCCTCGAAGCCGCCCGAGCGGGAGAGGATCGAGCTGACGATCCCGACGACCTCCCCCTTCATGTTGAACATCGGCCCCCCGGAGTTTCCGGTGTTGATCGCCGCGTCGGTCTGGATCAGCTCCGCCGACTCGAACCCGCCGAACAGGGCGTTCGCCTCGCGCTTGCCGCTCACGTGCCCGACGCTCAGGCTCTGCGAGATCCCGAGGGGCGCCCCGACGACGAAGACCTGCTCGCCGATCTCGACGAGGCTCGAATCGCCGGACTTCGCCGCCACGAGCTTCGCCGGGACGCGCTCGAGCTTGAGGAGCGCGAGATCGACCAGCGGCTCCGAGGCGACGACGCGCGCCTCGATCTCCTCCCCGCTCGCGAGCTCGACGGCGACGGCCTCGGCGGTCTGCACGACGTGCGCCGCGGTGAGCGCCCAACCCGACGCGTCGATGATGACCCCGGAGCCGAGGCCCAGGAACGCCGTGGCCCCCGCGGCGGATTTCGCGGGACCGCGCTCGAGGGTGCGGACGGTGACGACCGAGTCCCTGACCCGCTTGTAGACCTCCGCGACGGTCTGGGCCCGCGCCGCGGGCGCGAGCAGGAGAAGGCAGAGCAGGACACGGATCGGCCGCATGCAACCTCCACGACGGGCAAGGCTAGCAGAGGTGTCGCTACAATCGGCGGCCGATGCACCCGCCCGTGCTGCTGCTGCTGCCCGCGCTCGCCGCCGTCCCCACCGCCGAGGATCTCGACCGCTGCCGAGCGATCGTCGATCCCGCGGAGCGCGTCGCCTGTTACGACGCCCTCGCCGCGACGCTCGCTCCGGAGGAGACGACGCCGACGCTCCTCGAGGAGCGCTGGGAGCTCCTCCCGGAGACGAAACACGGCCTCTTCCAGTTCCGGTTCTACCGTCCGAACTTCCTGCTCCCCGCCGTCGCCTCGGACGAGGTCAACGAGGTGCCGCAGAGCCCGACCCGCCAGAGCACGGACCCGGTCCCCCTGCCGTGGAAACACCTGGAGGCGAAGTTCCAGCTCAGCTTCAAGACCAAGGTGTGGGAAACCGTGTTCGGAAGGAGCGCCGATCTCTGGGTCGGGTACTCGCAGCAGAGTTACTGGCAGGTGTACACGGCCGAGGCGTCGCGCCCGTTCCGCGAGACCAACTACGAGCCGGAGCTCGTGCTCACCCTGCCGACCCGGTATCGGATCGCGGGCCTCGACGGGAGGTTGCTCGCCTTCGGCATCGTGCACGAATCGAACGGCCGTGCGGAGCCGCTCTCCCGCAGCTGGAACAGGATCTACGCGCTCGTCGGCCTCGAGCGCGGGAACTTCGTCCTGACCCTCAAGCCCTGGATCCGGCTCGACGAGGAGTACGAGGACGACGACAACCCGGACATGGCCGGCTACGTCGGATACGGCGAGGTCCTCGCCTTCTGGAGGCTCGTCGAGGGGCACACGCTGGCGTTGCGGGTCCGGCCGACGTTCTCCTTCTCGAAGAGCTGGGGATCGGCGCAGCTCGACTGGCGCTTCCCCGTCGGCCGGCACGTCGGCGGCTACCTCCAGGCGTTCACCGGGCACGGCGAGAGCATGATCGACTACAACTTCCGGAAGACCTCGCTCGGCCTCGGCGTCGTGCTGGGGAACTGGTACTGATCGAACGCGGCTACGGCACCTCCACCGGCATCGGCGACACCTTCCAGATCCGCTCGGCGTAGTCGCGGATCGAGCGATCCGACGAGAACCGACCGACGCGGCAGGCGTTGAAGATGGACATGCGCGTCCAGCGCTCGGTGTCGCGCCAGGTCTCGCTCACGCGGTCCTGGCAGGCCGCGTACGCGGCGAAGTCCGCGAGCACGAAGAACGGATCGTTCGCCACGAGGCCTTCGACGAACGGCCGGAAGCCCAGCGACCCGACCGTCTCGAGCACCCTCGCGAGGAAGGGTTCCCGCTCGACGACCTCGCGGGGGTGGTACCCGCGCGCGGCCCACGCGGCCACCTCCTCGGCGGTCAGCCCGAACAACGCGAAGTTCTCCTCGCCCACCGCCTCGCGGATCTCCACGTTCGCGCCGTCGAGGGTGCCGATCGTGATCGCGCCGTTCATGGCGAACTTCATGTTGCCGGTACCCGACGCCTCCTTGCCCGCCGTCGAGATCTGCTCCGACAGATCGGCCGCGGGGTAGATCTTCTGGCCGTTCGTGACGTTGAAGTCGGGGAAGAACGCGACCTTCAGGCGCCCCCCGACGCGGGGATCGCCGTTGACGACGGCGCCGACCGCGTGGATCAGGCGGATGATCTCCTTCGCCGCGGCATACCCCGGCGCGGCCTTTCCTCCGAAGATCCAGACGCGCGGGACCACGTTCCCGCCTGGGTCGTCGAGCAGCCGGAGGTACGTCGCCACGATGTTGAGGACGTTGAGATGCTGGCGCTTGTACTCGTGGAAACGCTTCACCTGCACGTCGAACATCGACTCGGGGTCGACCGGAACACCGGCGCGCAGCGCGAGCTCCTCCGCGAGCGTCCGCTTGTTGGCGAGCTTGACCTCGCGCCACGCGCGGCGGAACGCCGCGTCCGACGCGTACGACTCGATCGCGGGGAGCTCCTCCTCGGGGTGGACGAGCCAGCGGTCCCCGATCCTCCCCGTGATCAGCGCCGCCAGGCCGGGGTTGGAGAGCGCCACCCAGCGCCGAGGGGTCACGCCGTTGGTGACGTTGTGGAAGCGCTCGGGCCACATCGCGTGGAAGTCGGCGAGGGTCTCGCGCTTGAGGAGGTCCGAATGCAGCGCCGCCACGCCGTTCACCGCGTGGGTCCCGACGGTCGCCAGGTGCGCCATGCGGACGCGGCGTCCCCGGCTCTCCTCGACGATCGACATCCGCGACACGCGCCCCTCGTCGCCGGGGAACCGCGCGCGCACCTCGTCGAGGAACCGGCGGTTGATCTCGTAGACGATCTCGAGGTGGCGCGGGAGGAGCGCCCCGAACAGCTCGACCGGCCAGGTCTCCAGGGCCTCCGGGAGGAGCGTGTGGTTCGTGTAGGCGAGGGCGGCGCGGGTGATCTCCCAGGCGGGGTCCCAGTCGATGCCGTGTTCGTCGACCAGCAGGCGCATCAGCTCGGCGACCGCGACCGACGGATGGGTGTCGTTGAGCTGCACCGCCCAGGTCTCGTGGAACGCCTCGAGGGGGGCACCGGTGGACCGGTGCATCGTCACCATGTCCTTCAGCGCGCAGCAGGTGAAGAAATACTGCTGCTCGAGGCGGAGCTGTTTTCCCTGGGCGGGCTCGTCGTTCGGGTAGAGGACCTTGCTGATGTTCTCGGACACGACCTTGTCGTCGACCGCGCCCCAGTAGTCGCCGGTGTTGAACGCCTGGAAATCGAACGACTCGCACGCCTCGGCCTTCCACAGGCGCAGCAGGTTCGCGTTTCCGACGCGGTAGCCGAGGACCGGCGTGTCGTGCGCGACGCCGATCACGACGCGCGCCGGGACCCAGCGGACGCGGAACCTCCCGCGCTCGTCGGTCCAGTTCTCCGTGCGCCCGCCGAAGCCCACTTCGTGCGCGATCTCGGGGCGGCAGATTTCCCAGGGGTTCCCGTACCGCAGCCACTTGTCGGTCACCTCGACCTGGGCGCCGTCTCGAATCACCTGGTCGAAGATCCCGAACTCGTAGCGGATCCCGTAGCCGACGGCCGGGATCTGCACGGTCGCCAGCGAATCGAGAAAGCACGCGGCGAGGCGGCCGAGTCCGCCGTTCCCGAGCCCGGGCTCCTCCTCCTGGGCGAGGATCTCGTCGAAGTCGAGCCCGAGCGAGCTCGCGGCCCGGCGCCCCTCCTCGAGGAGGCCGAGGTTCAGCAGGTTGTTCCCGAGGTGCGGCCCCATGAGGAACTCGGCCGAGAGATACGCCACCCCGCGGACGTCGCGCCGCTGCAGCGTCTCGAGGGTCGCGATCCACCGCTCGAGCATCCGCTCGCGCACCACGTGCGCGAAGGCCATGTACCAGTCGTGTTTCGTCGCGCGCGAGGGGAGCTTCCCGACGCCGTAACGCAGCGCTTCGACGATCGACTCCGCGAGGTCCATCTCGAGCTCCCTTCGATCAGAACCGCTCCCCGATGACCAGGTACCAGCGGTTCCGGTCCGGCTCGGTCCACCCCCAGCCGAGGTAAGCGGGGCCCAGCGGCGTCGTCGCTCCCAGGAAGACCGCCCCGCCCGCGCGAAGCGACGGCCACGTGATCGGCTCCCCCTCGAAGTAGGTGTTGCCCGCCTCGAGCGAGACGCCGACGAAGACACGGTTCTTGAACGAGCCCAGCGGGATCTCGGTGAGGCGCTGGTACCAGGTGAACGCCGCGAACCCGCCGCGCTCTCCGAACAGCTCGTTGGTCCCGAGCCCCGACAACCTCCCGAGGCCGCCGAGCACCGCCGCCGTGCGCAGGGTCGCGCTCCCGTCCACGACGGTGGAACCCGCCACCCGGAGGGTGAAGGTGCTCCCTCGGAACTCGAAGGCCTGCTGGAGGTCCGCCTTGAAGATCGTGGAGTCCTCCTCCGCCCCGAAGGCCGCGAGGTCGCGCTCGGCGGCGACCATCATCGTGGCCCCCTTGCTGGGAAACGCCGCGGCCTCGGCGGTGTCGACGCGGAACCCGGCGCGGAAGCCGCCGAAGTCCAGGTTGTCCAGCTCGTCGAGGGGGAGCGGGATCCCCACCGTCTGGTCGAAGTCTTCCCGGCCGCGGAACACCCCGACGCGGACTTCCACCTTCTCCGCGAGGATCCTCCCGAAGTCGACGCCGGCCCACTGGGTGTCGACCTTGAAGTCGCCGATCGCGACCCCGTCCACCCAGAGCTTCTGCGTCTCCCGGGAGACGTACATCACCGGGGAGAAGAACCACCGCATCCCCCAGTCGAGGGGCTGATAGAACTCCATCGACAGCAGCCGGGTGCTTCCGACCTGCGCGGTGTTCTTCCACTCGCCCCCACGCGTGTTCACCGCCATCATGCGGTGGCGCGCGATGAGGGTGAAGGTCGCCTCCCCCGCGAGGTCGGTGTCGAGGCTGAGGCCGAACTGGAGGCTCCCCCTCGAGTAGGGTTTCCGGGGCGCCGTGAGCTTCAGGGCCGTGCCGCCCTCCACCGGCACGAGCTCGGGCCGGAGGATGCCGAAGTAGTCGAGCCCCGACAGCAGCACGAGCTGGCGGTCGAGGGCCGCGCGGTCGATCGGCTTTCCGATCGGGAGGTCGAGTCGTTCCAGGACCACGCGATCGTCGACCCAGCTCGTGTTCTCGAGGGTGAACTCCCGGAGCGGCTGGGCATGGAGGTCCGCGTGACGGTGGCGCTCGCGGAAAGCGGTCCAGGTCGCGTCGTCCGCCGAGAAGGCGTCGAGCGCGTTCAGCTTCTCGCGCGCCGCGACCTCGCCGATCCCCACGGCTTCCCTGGCCTTCTCGAACTCGTCGAACTTGATCCCCTCGAGGTTCGGTCGGATGAGCAGGTCGTCGGGCTTCAGCCGCGTGAGGTCCGCCTCGCGATTGCCGACGGTCAGGAGGGCGGAGAGCTGATCGAGAACCCCCATGAACGAGCGCCCCTCGACCTCCGGGTTCAGGGGGCTCGTGATGTCGACGGCGATCAGCCGCTCGGCGCCGAGCGACTGCGCGATCCCGATGGGGAGGTTCGCCGCGGCACCGCCGTCCACGAGCGTCTTTCCGTCCCGCACCACCGGCGGAAAGGCGCCGGGGACCGACATGCTCGCGCGCATCGCCTCGGCGAGGCTGCCGTCGCCGATCACCACGGCCTCCCCGTTGCTGAGGTCCATCGCGACCGCCCGGTAGGGAACGGTGAGATCGTCGAAGTCCTGGGCCGCGGTCGCCTTGTCGACGAGGGCGCGAAGGGTCAGGTCGAGCCGCTGCCCGCCGAGGATTCCCGAGGGCATGTAGACCTTGAGTCCCTTGAACCGCAGCTTCGTGGGCACCAGGAAGACGTCGTCGTCCTGCTTCCGGCGGAAGGTGCGGTCGCGACGCTCGGGGGCGTCGAAGAAGACCTCGTTCCAGTTGATCCCCGCGAGGATGTCCTCGATCTCCTGCGGGGAGTAGCCGGCGGCGTAGAGCCCGCCGACGATCGAGCCCATGCTCGTTCCGACGATGAGGTCGGGGACGACGTGTTTCTCCTCGAGGACCTTCAGCACGCCGATGTGCGCCGCGCCGCGCGCGCCGCCGCCGCTGAGGACGAGGGCGAGCTTGGGCTTCGCCGGCCCCTCGGCGGCGACGGCACCGCAGGCGGCGGCGACGAGCAGGGCTCCCCAGAATCGAACGCGCATGACACCCCCTCCTCCGCGCGCATCTTCGCGCATCGGCCCGGTGCAGGCACGGGTGGACGACGCGGACCCGTATTTTTTCGGGGGCCGCCTCACGGACGCTCGCCCGACGCGCCGAACCTGCCGACCTCCTCCACGACGACTTGCCAGAACGGGTTGCTGCGCAGCCGGGTCAGCGCCCCGAGCGGCAGGGTGATCGCCCCTTCCTCCCCGCGCAGCGCCCACGAGCCGAGGGAGGGCACGCCGTTGGCGCCGCTCCCCGGGAGGAAGCCGTAGACCGGGTCGTCCGGCGGAAACGGGAGGGCGACGTGCCCGAGCGAGACGACCCCCGCGGGCCAGGCGAGGTCGAGCGGCCGGGCCGAAGGCTCCGCCGAGCCGGGTGTGTACTCGCGGGCCTCGACCTCCGGGCTCTCCGTGGAGCGATTGGCGATCACCGTGAGGGAGTACCCGCGCGGTCCGCCGGCGGCACGGTCGATCAGGAGCTTCGTCTCGGGGCGCTGCAGCGTTCCCAGGCCGCGGTAGCGATTGACGTCGAAGAGGACGAGCCGGTGCTGCGCGCCGGAGAGCCGGGCGAAGAGAAGGTCCACGACGGGATCCGTTCCCACCGTCGCGTCGATCGCCGACTGGAAGGCGAGCACGGGGGGCATCGAACCCAGCCGCCCCGCCTCCTGCGCGTCGGCGAGCGAGGCCTGGAGGCGAAGGGTCGTGCGGCGCACCTGCCGGATCGCGTTCACCGCGAAGGAGTTGAACTTGTAGGGGTCGAATTCCGGCTTGATCTCCTGCCAATGGGACTTCTGCAGCGGCTCCCACGGCAGGATGGAAGCCAGGTCCATCGCGTTCGACAACGCGGCGAGCGGGCTCACCGCGATCGCCGGAGAGACGAGCACGACCCCGTCGGGCCGCCGGAGCGAGGCGTCGACCTGGGTATCGAGGGTGTACTGCAGGGTCAGCGCCCCTCCCGTGGAGAACCCGCCGACCACGAACCGCCCTCCCGGAGGGACCCGCGCCGCAACGTCGCGCGCCGCGATCCGGACCGCCGCCTGCCAGTCCTCGAGGCGCATGCGCACCATGCCGGAGGGGAGCGCGCCGTGCCCGGGGAGACGCAGCACCGTCGCCTCGTACCCCGCCTCCGCGAGGACCCGCGCGAGCGCCCCCATCGCGTAGGGCGAGTCGGTCAGGCCGTGCACCAGCAGCGCGGCGCCGCGCGTCCCGGGCGTTCCGACGCGGAACGTGCGATTCCAGGGGGCGTCCCCCGCGAGCCGCCGCACCTGCCCGTTCGGGTCCCAGCGCGTCCACGCGGCGCGCGCTCCGAAGTCGGGAATGCCGGCGAACAGCTCCTCCTCGAGCCGCCGGTATCCGTCGAGGTCGAGTCCCCGATCGCGGTCGGCGTCGAACTCGCGCTCGAGGCGCTCGGTGTGCCACGGCTGAAGGGGGGGCAGGGCCTCCAGCGCGTACAGCAGGAAGCCGGCGGCGATCGCCGCGACCACGGCCGCGCACGTCGCGAACGCGCGGAGCGACCAGCGGATCGCGGCCGACGCCGCACGACGGAATCGCGGCCTCATGGGACACCTCCCCTCGCGCGCCGAGCCTAGCATTCGCGGGGATCTGGGCTATCGTCTCCGCGAACCCCGAGGGAAACGTCCATGAAGCGAATCGCCCTGCTCTCCATCGCGCTGGCGCTCGCCGCCGGCTGTGCCGCCACCAAGCTCGTCTCCCAGTGGCGCGACCCCGCGACCACCCAGGTGAAGTTCAACAAGGTACTCGCCGTGATGATGAGCCCGGAGATGCTCACGCGGCGCTCCGCCGAGGACTCCCTCGTGCGGATCCTCGGCCCGGATCGCACCGTGGCGTCGTACATGGTCTTCCCGGGAGAAAAGGCCCCCGAGCAGGAGGCCGCGAAGGCGCTTCTGCGCGAGAAGGGCTTCGAGGGCGTCGTCATCCTCCGGCCGGTCGACTCGCGGACGGAAGTCCAGTACGTGCCCGGCACGGTGTCGTACGCCCCCACCTACGGCTCGTTGTGGGGACCGGGCTACTGGGGTTACGGGTGGGGGTCGGTCTACGAGCCGGGTTACGTGACGCAGAACACGATCGTGCGCGTCGAGACGGTCGTCTACGACCTGAAGCAGGACAAGCTCATCTGGGCGTCGCAGACCGACTCGACGAACCCGACGGGACTCGAGAAGATGATCGCCGAGATCGCGGAGGCGACCGCGTTCGCGATCAAGAAGCAGGGGCTGATTCCCTAGACGCGCATCCACCTTCGCCCGCCGCGCGTTCCGCGCGGGGCCGGGCGGAAGATGCGGAATCGCATCCGCCCGGCCCCCGCGGACGTCAACGAGGGACGTTCACCCGGATCCAGTCCGGCCCGCCGCAGCAGACGAACACCGCGGTCGTCAGCCCCGGGACTTCGAAGGTGCCGGTCGCGTCGTCGTACCGCGCGTTGCGGACGAGCGGATCGACCGATCCCGCCTGGATCGGGTGCAGCTTGAGACCGAGCTTCGACGGCCCGACCCACGTGAGGGGCTCGTCGTTGGCGTTGAAGACCACGAAGATCCGCTCGTAGTCGCGGCGCGCCGGGAGCGGCGACGCGCCGCGCGCGAGCGCGGCGGGCCCCGCGACCGCGCGGCGGATTCCGCCCGACGCCGCAGGCGCGGCCGGCCTCGAGAGCTCCATCACGATCACGCCGGGAACCTGCTCCGGCCCGGTGTTCCAGATCTTGACCGTGCTCGCCACCTCGGCCCCGGTCCGCAGGCGGAACAGCGAGGCGCTCTTGCGGATCGCCACCGTCTCGAGCGTGTGCTGGAAGGCGTCGACGATCGGGAAGAAACCGGGCTTGAGATCGGCCCTCGCGAGCAGCGGCCCCATGATCGGCCAGTTCGCCTGGTTGTCGGAGGCCGGAGGCAGACCCACGCCGAAGTTGTTCGAGCGGTAGGTGAAGTCGAGCTTGTTGAACCAGTCTCCCGAGTTGTACGAGTTCCGGTCGAGCGACTTCGAGCGGAGGAGCTCGTCGCCCGCGTGGAAGAACGGAATCCCCTGGGCGAACGCCACGAGGCTGATCGCCATGTGGTTCATGCGGATCCGCTTCGCGAGCGGAGCGTCCGCCGCGGCCTTGAGCTGCACGACGTCGAACAGCGTCTCGTTGTCGTGGGCGGAGACGTAGTTGATGATCTCCTGCGGGTCGAGCGCATACCCGGCGCGCTGGCCGTTGTAATCGACGTCGGCGCCCGTGACGACGTCGCCGTCCATGTCGCGGAAGGCGTACCCGGACAGGTTCCCGGCGAGCCCGAGCTTGATCCAGTCGCCGTAGAACAGCAGCCGCGCGCGTTGCTCCTCGGGCGTTCCCGAGGTGAAGCCGTTCGGGTCGTACCAGAGGCCGGTGGCGAACCCCTGCTCGCGAACCGGGCTGAACGGACCGCCGCCGCGCACGCCGTCGCGCAGCCGGTCGGTGAAGGTGCCCACCCCCGTGCCGGCCATGTTCGCCTGGACGGCGTTCACCCCGCGGGCGTTGTCCGCGACCTCGCCGAAGTTCCACCCCTCGCCGTAGAGATAAAGCGAGCGACCGTCCACCCCGTCGTGCTGCGGCGTGAGCGACCTCAGCGCGTCGCGCACCCGCAGGATGTTCGCCTTCATGTGGTGGCCCATGAGGTCGAAGCGGAAGCCGTCGACCTTGTAGGCGCGGGCCCAATGAACGGTCGAATCGACGACGAACTTGTCCATCATCGCGAACTCGGTCGCCGTGTTCTCGCAGCAGGAGGACCGCTCGACGCCGCCGTCGGCGTTGAGGCGGTGGTAGTAGCCGGGGACGATCCGGTCGAAGACCGACTTCGCGTTCTGGCCGGAGGCGTTCGTGTGGTTGTAGACGACGTCCATCACCACGCGAAGGCCGCGATCCGCAAGCCCCTTCACCATCTCGCGGAACTCGAGGATCCGCTGCGGGCCGTCGGGGTTCGTCGCATACGACCCCTCCGGGACGTTGAAGTGCCACGGGTCGTACCCCCAGTTGAACCCGTCCTCGTCGCGGACCGCCTCCACCGCGGCCTGCTGGTCGGGCGAGTCCGGCGGCATCGAGGCGAGGTCCCCCGCCGGCTGCTTCCAACGGCTCTTGTCCTCGTCGATCGTCGCGATGTCGAACGACGGGAGCAGATGGACGTGGGTGAACCCGGCGCGGCCGAGCGCGGCGAGGTGCCGGCCGCCGGCCGAGCGCGGGAGGGTGAACGCCTTGAACGTGCCGCGCAACCCCTCGGGGACCGACGCGTCGGAGGCGCTGAAGTCGCGGACGTGGAGCTCCCAGAGGACGATGTCCTCGGGGGCCTCGAGCGCGGGTTTGCGGAGGTCGTCCCAACCGGAGGGCTTCAGCGACGGATCGTCGAGGTCGACGATCTGGCTGCGCTGCGAGTTGCGGGAGAGGCTCACCGAATACGGATCGGTGACGAGGTTGGTCTCGACCGCGTTCGTCGCGCGGGTGAACACCACGACCTCGTAGAGGTAGAAGCGGTTCCTCCAGGACGCCTCCCCCGTGACGGACCAGACCCCCGAAGCGGCGTCGAGGGTCATCGGGACGACGGTCGACGTCGAGGCCGGGTCGGCGTCGGCGAAGAGATGGAGCTGCACCGACCGGGCCGTCGGCGCCCAGACGCGAAGGGTGGGGACGCCCGCCGCGAAGGTCGGGCCGAGTCTCGCGGGCGCGGCGGCCGCGGCGTAGAGGTCGTCGAGGACGCCCGGGATCTGCATCGACGTCGCATCGACGATCCGCCCGTCGCCGCCGGTCGCGGAGACCGCGAGCTGCCCCTTCACGAGCTCGGCGGCGCGTGCCGCGGCTTCGGGAGCGAGCCTGAGCGCGGCGTACGAGGCGAGGTGCGGGAACTTCGCCTCGACCGCCTCGGAGAGCCCGCCGGGGTCGAGGGTCAGTACGAAGTCCTCGCCGCCCGTCACCGCCTCGGGAGTGAGCTGGAGCCCGCCGTCCGCGGCGACGTGGAGCTTGAAGGTCTGGCCGTCGGCCGGCCCGGTCACGCGGAACGCGACGGTGTCCTTGGCGACCCAGTGCGCCTGCGCGAGCGAGAGGTTGCCGCGCGGCGCCCCCTCGGAGCCGACCGTCAGCACCTTGGAGCTCGAGTCCCACGCGAAGAAGATCGGGGTGCACGGCGCCGGGACGGTGAAGGCGATGTTCGCCCCGTTCTGCGCCCCGCCCTGGCCGTAGTTGACGTTCCACGACTCGTCGAGGGCGACCTTGGTCTCGTAGTTCCCCGCCGGGAGTTTCGTCGTCGAGAAGGTGTAGATGCCGTCCCCGTCCGGATCCTGCAGCCACGAGCGCAGGCACGACGGATCCCAGTCGCCGGGGCAACCGAGCTCGCTCTGGAAGCTCCCGGGCGCCACGGCGATCGTCGCGTTCCGGTTCGAGGTGATCCACTTCGTGCCGTAGTCGAAGTAGAACTTCACGCTCGCCGCCTCGGCGAGCCCGAGCGGGACGTTCGGTCCGTTGCGCGCGCCTCCGGCGCCGTAGTTCTCGTCCCACGAGTCGTTGACCGGCGCCTTGTACTCCCAGTTGCCGGCCGGGACGTCGAACGTCCCCTGCCAGACGCCGTCGGCGGCGTCGAAGGCCAGGTGGGTCGCGGCGCAGTCGGGCTGCCAGTCGCCGGAGCATCCGAGCTCGCTCTGCAGGCTCCCGGCGACGGTCACGCTCGCCGGCTGCGCCGGCGGAGCGGCGTCCTCGGAAACGGCGAGGACCTTCGTCGTCGAGTCCCACGAGAAGACGACCGTCGCGCAGTCGGCGGTCACGGTGAAGGCGATGTTCGGACCGTTGGGCGCGCCCCCGGCTCCGTAGTTCTCCGACCACGACTCGTTGATCGCGACCTTCGTCTCGTAGTTCCCCGCGGGAAGGCCGCTCGTGCGGAAGGTGTAGACGCCGTCGCCGTCCGGATCCTGCAGCCAGGAGCGCAGGCAGTCGGGCTGCCAGTCGCCGGGGCAACCGAGCTCGCTCTGGAAGCTCCCCGGAGCGACGGCGATCGTCGCGTTGCGGTTCGAGGTGATCCAGTGCGTCTCGTGGTCGTAATAGAACTTCACCGTCGCCGCCTCGGCGAGGTTCAGCGGGATGTTCGCGCCGTTGGGCGCGCCCCCCGCCCCGTAGTTCTCGGTCCACGCTCCGTTGAGCGCGGCCTTGTATTCCCAGTTGCCGGCGGGAACGTCGAAGGTCCCCTGCCAGGCGTCGTCGCCCGCGTCGTACACGAGGTGCGTCGACGCGCATTCGGGTTGCCAGTCGCCGGGGCAGCCGAGCTCCTGCTGGAGGCTGCCGGCGACGGTCACCGTGGAAGGGTTGGGCGTGTCGGACGCCACCACGAAGTTGCCGACGAGGACGAGGCCCGCGACCACGAGCGCTCGCACCGGGACGAATTGCCGAGCCATTTGCCACCCCTTGCGTTGTGAGGAACTGCTCGACCCGAACGTCGACGCAGTGTAGCGCCGGTGTTCGGCCTTCTCCTGTCCAGTTCTTGTCCGAAAATGTCCCAGATTTTTCAGCCGTAGGTTTTCGGATCTCCCCGAATCCGAACAGCAGTCCTGGACGAATACTGGACAGAAGGCCTCCTATGGCCGCTTTTTCTTGATTATGGAGATTCTCATGAAGCGAATTTCGACCCTTTCCGCCCTCGCGCTGTCGATCGGCTTGGTCTCCCCCGTCTTCGCCGGCGGCAGCGACGCCCGGATCCGCGTCGTGCACGCGTCCCCCGACGCCCCCAACGTCGACGTCCTGGTCAACGGCGCCGTCGCCTTTGCGGACGCGCCGTTCAAGGGCGTGACGGACTACGCGACCCTTCCCGCCGGGGCCTACGACGTGGAGGTCGTCCCCGCGGGGGCGAGCGCCCCGGTGGTGATCGACCTCACCGGTCCCAACGCCGTGAACCTCTTCTACAACCGCGACTACACCGCCGTCGCCGTGAACTTCCTGGACCGGATCGAGCCGCTGCTCCTCGAGGACGACAACCGCCCGGTCGGCCTGCCGTTCTCCCGCGTCCGATTCGTGCACGCCTCCCCCGACGCTCCCGCCGTCGACATCAAGGTCGCCGACGGTCCGTATCTGTTCCGCAACGTCGCGTTCAAGGGGGTGGGCGACTACGTGACCGTGCCGCGCGGGACCTACGACCTCGAGGTGCGCGCGGCCGGAACGGAGACCGTGGCGCTGCGCCTTCCGGGCATCGCGCTCGCCGGCGGGACCACGTACACCGTCTTCGCGGTCGGCCTGCTCTCCGGGGCCCCCGCGCTCGACGCGGTCGTCCGCGTGGATGCCGTCTCGCCCGCCCGCGGGCGGGCGCCGGTCGCCCGCCGCTGAAGCGACGCATCCCGAACACGAGGGGCCCGGGGAGACCCGGGCCCTTCGTCGTTTTGTGTACTCTCCCCCCGTGGATGTCGCCTACCGCGCGCTGCGGTCGCTCGCCCGGTTCCTGCTCGCGGTCTTCTACCGCCGCGTCGAGGTGGTCGGACTCGAGCGATTCCCCGCGCAGGGACCGGTGGTGGTCGCCGCCAACCACCCCAACGGGCTCGTCGACCCGATGATCCTGGTCGCCCGGCTCCCCAGACGGCTCGTCCCGATCGCCAAGGAGCCGCTGTTCCGAAACCCGCTGCTCGCGCCGTTCCTTCGCCTGATGGGCGCGATCCCCGTGCACCGGCGCCAGGACGAAGGGGCGGATCCTTCGCGCAACCGCGAGATGTTCGCCGCGGCTCTCGAGACCCTGCGCCGGGAACGGGCGATCCTGATCTTCCCCGAGGGGGTGAGCCAGGACGAACCGCGCCTGGCCCCCCTGAAATCCGGGGCGGCGCGGCTCGCGCTGGGCGCGGTGGAAGCCTCGGGCGGTTCAATCGTCGTGCGGATCGTCCCCGTCGGCCTCGTCGCGCACGAGCCGGGGACGTTCCGCGGCGGGTGGGCCCTCGCGGCGATCGGCGATCCGATCGAGGTGGGTGCGCAGCCCGAGGCGACGGCCAGGGCGCTGACCGATCGCATCGCCTCGGCGATCGAGGAACGGATCGTCGTCGCCGCGGATCGCCACACCGTCGACCTCGCGCAGGTCGCGGCGAGCGTCGGCCGGCGCCGCCCCGACGCCGCGGACGACGACGCCGCGGCCCGGACCGCCTGGGTCCGGGCGGCGCTCACCACCCTCGACCGGCTCGAGCGCGAGTTCCCCGAGAAGGCGCGCGAGGTGCGCGAGGACGTCGAGGCCTGGGCGCGGGACCTCGAGCGCCTGGGGCTCGAGGGTGCTTCGCTCCCTCGGACCTATCGCGCCGCCGCCGTCGTCCGCTACGCGATCCTCGAAGGGGGCCCGATCCTCCTGGGCGTTCCGCTCGCGCTGCTCGGGATGGCCCTGCACGGCCTGCCGTGGCTTCTGGTGCGCATCGGCGTGCGGCTCGCGCGACCCGACTCGACCGTCGAAGCGTCGTACAAGCTCGTGGGGGCCCTCGTCGTGTATCCCCCGGCCTGGCTGCTCGAAGGATGGCTCGCCTGGAGGAGCGGCGGAGGCGGCGCGCTGCTGGCGTTCGCCGTCCTCCTGATCCCCGCGGGGTTCTTCGCGCTCACGTGGCGCGAGCGCCTGCTCCGGGTCCGGCGCGACGCGAAGGGATTCTTCACCTTCCTCGTCCGCGGCGACCTGTACGCGCGGCTTCGCGAGCGACGGGACGCGCTGCGCGCGCGACTCGAAGCGCTGGGCGGCCGTTTATAGTGGCGCCGTGCGCGAGGAGCCGCGGGTCGATCTCTGGCACTTCCGTCTCGACGTTCCCGGAGAGGAGCTCGAGATGGCGCGCGCGATTCTCTCCGCCGACGAGATCGCCCGATCCTCCCGCTTCGTCCGCCCCCGCGACCGCGACCGTTTCGCCGTAGCCCGGGGGCGACTGCGGATGGTCCTCGGCGCCGAGCTCGGCGTCCGCGCGGGCTCCGTGGCGTTCCGCTACGGCATGCGCGGGAAACCCGATCTCGCCCCGCCGCTCGACCGCTCGGGCCTGCGCTTCAGCCTGTCGCACTCCGCGGACCGGGCCCTGGTCGCGACGACCCGGCACCGCGCGATCGGCGCCGACCTCGAGGCCCTTCGCGACGTGCGTTCCGGGCGGGATCTCGCGAGGCGCATCTTCGCGCCGCAGGAGTTCGAGGTCCTCGACCGGCTCGAGGGGGAGGCGTGGAGGCGCGCGTTCTTCAGGTGCTGGACCCTCAAGGAGGCCTGGCTGAAGGGGCGCGGCGACGGCCTGACCTTCCCCACGCGGAAGTTCACGGTCGCGATCGGGCCGGGCGAGCCCGCCCGCCTGCTGCACGTGGAGGGCGAGCCCGACGCCCCCTCGCGCTGGTCGCTGCGCGAGGCGCGCGCGCCGGAGGGATTCCTCGCGGCCGTCGCGGTCGAAGGCCCGGTGGGACGGCTCGTCGACCGGTCGGGCTAGACCGGCACCGCCCACTCCTCCTCGACCGCCGGCTGGATGCCCAGCGGCGCGAGCACGGACCGGAGGGCGGTTCCCGAGGAAGGCGCGCAGTCCACGATGCGCGCGGCGTTCGCGCGCACCCACGGGTCGGCGCCGGTCGCGACCGCGGGCGCCCCTTCGAGGCCGAGAAGGCGCTTCCACTCCCTGGTCCGCTGCGCGTCGTAGGTGGCGAGCGCGTCGCCGGCCGCGGGCTCGCGCAACCGTCGCGCGATCGACCACGCGAGGTCGCGTCCCTCGCGCAGGCCGACGTTCATGCTGTTCATCCCGATCGGAGAGGCGAGGTGCGCCGCATCGCCGACGAGCCACACGTGCCCCTCGCCGAAGCGGTCCACCAGGCGCCGCTCGAAGCGGATCGCGGCCGACCAGAAGACCTCGGTGACCCGCGGGAGGAACCACGGCGCGCGCTCCGCGATGAACGCGCCGAGCTTCTCGGGCTCGATCGCGGGGTACGAGCGGTCGTCGAACCCGACGAGCAGCCGGCTCTTCTTGCGCTCGTCCTCCGCCGCCGCGGGGTCGGTGATCTCGAACCCCCAGCGGAATCGGCCCTCGCGCATCGACCACAGGACGTTCGATCGCCCCTCCTCGAGCACGATGTGGACCTCGGAGAGCGGCGACCCCTCCGCCTGGAACTCGAAGACCGCGAACAGCTGCGAGGGCCCCACCTCGGGGTATCCGATCCCCGTCGCGCGGCGGACCTTCGACCGATGTCCGTCGGCGCCCACGATGAAACTCGGCTCGACCTCGAACTCCTTCTCGACGACCCACTCCGTCGTGGCCGCCGCATACCCCATCGTCTCCTTGCCGAGCTTGTGCACGACCGCGACGACCTTCGTCCCCTCGGGGCGCACGGAGTCGAGCCTGTGGTTCCACTCGACCTTGACCCCGCGCTTCTCGAGCGCCTGCTCGAGCGCCGCCTCGAGGGCGAACTGCGGGAGCACGAGAAGGAACGGGAACTTGCCGCCGACGTGGGCGAAGTCGAGCCTCCCCTTTTCCCCCTTCGCGTCCCGGAGGACCACGGAGCCCATGCGGTGCCCCTGCGCGATCAACGGCTCCGCGAGCCCGTGGGCGTCGAGGAGCTCGAGCGTGCGGGGGTGGAGGCCGAGGGCGTAGCTGCGGGAGGTCGTCCGCCACTGCTCTTCGAGCACCCGGACCGAGATTCCGCGCCGGGCGAGCTCGAGGGCGCAGAACTGACCCACCGGCCCGGCGCCGGCGACGAGCACTTCGCAGGGGGACTTGAACCAGGACATGGGGCACCTCCACGGGAAACTCTACGCGCCTTCGGCCGGCGAAACTCTTGACCACGGTTCAGCGTCCAACGGGAGCGGCGCTCGGCCGGGTCGTCCGGCAGAATGCCAGCGAAGCGAGGTCCCCGTGCGTCCTACCAGGCCTTTGAGCTTCGGACTGCTGGTGTTGGCGGCCCTCCTGCCGGCGTGTTCCACCGATCTCGCCGCCCCCGCCCCGGCTCCGACGGCCTCATCTTCCTCCCCCATCCAGGTGAAAATCATGGCCGACAAGGTCGAGAAGTCCGCGGACGAGTGGCGCAAGGTCCTGACCCCCGAGCAGTTCCACGTCCTGCGCGAGAAGGGAACCGAGCGCGCCTACACGGGAGCGCTCTGGAACAACCACGACCGGGGGGTGTACCGGTGCGCCGGATGCGGCCAGCCCCTGTTCACCTCCGAGACGAAGTTCGAGTCGGGGACGGGCTGGCCCTCCTTCTGGGAGCCGGTCGACCCGCAGGTCGTCGGGACCCATCGCGACTTCAGCTGGGGGATGTTCCGGACCGAGGTGCACTGCGCCCGGTGCGGGGGGCATCTCGGGCACGTCTTCGACGACGGCCCCAAGCCCACCGGCCAGCGCTACTGCATGAACTCGGCGGCCTTGACTTTCGAGAAGTCGGAGTAGGCCGAACGACGACCTACGTCACGAGCGCGGGCGGCGTCCGGGGGACTAAGATGCGCGGCCTTTTTGGGGCCGGCCGACACCCCCGGAGGACGTATCGTGGCGGAGACCGCCTCCTCGAAGCTGAAGATCGGGATCCCGAGGGAAGTTCATCCGGGCGAGCGCCGCGTGGCCGCGGTGCCCGCGACCGTGACCAGGCTCACGAAGCTCGGCGCCGAGCTGATCGTGGAGAGCGGCGCGGGTGACGCAGCCAGCTTCTCCGATCAGTCGTACGAGGAAGCCGGGGCGCGGGTCATCGAGGATACCCAGGCCCTCTGGTCCGAGGCCGATCTCATCCTCAAGGTCCGCGCCCCCGAGCTGAACTCCTCGCTCGAGCGGCACGAGGCGGACCTGCTGCGACCGGGCGGGCGGCTGATCTCGTTCCTCTGGCCCGCGCAGAACGCCCCGCTCATCGAGCGCCTGGCCGCACGCAAGGCGACGGTGATGGCGATGGACGCGGTGCCGCGCATCACGCGCGCGCAGAAGCTCGACGCCCTCTCCGCGATGGCGAACATCGCGGGGTACAAGGCGGTGCTCGAGGGCGCGAACCGTTACGGCCGCCTGCTCGGGGGGCAGATCACCGCCGCCGGCCGGATCCGCCCGGCGACGGTGCTGATCGTCGGCGCCGGCGTCGCCGGCCTCGCCGCGATCGGTGCCGCCCGCGCCCTCGGCGCGATCGTGAAGGCCTTCGACACGCGCGAGGCGGTCCGCGAGCAGATCGAAAGCCTCGGCGGGCAGTTCCTGAAGTTCGAGTTCGACGAGAAGGGCGAGGGCGAGGGCGGATACGCCAAGCAGATGTCCGACGCCTACCTCGCCGCCGAGCAGGCCTTCCTCGCCAAACACTGCAAGGACGCCGACATCGTCATCACGACCGCCCTCATCCCGGGGAAACCCGCGCCGCAGCTGATCACCGCGGGCGCCGTCGTCGAGATGCACGCGGGCTCGGTGATCGTGGACCTCGCCGCCGAACAGGGCGGGAACTGCGCCTTCACCGAACGCGACCAGATCGTGGAGAAATACGGCGTCACGATCGTCGGGCTGACCGACCTGACCAGCCGCATGGCGACCCAGGCGAGCGAGCTCTACGCGACGAACCTGTACAACCTCCTCGAGGAAATGATCAAGGAAGGCGCGTGGCGCCTCGACCTCGAGGACGAGGTCCAGCGCGGGATGCTCGTCCTGCACGACGGCAAGCTGATGTGGCCGCCCCCCAGGCCGGAGGTGCGCGCCGCGGCGCCGCAGCCGCCCAAACCCGCCCCCCCCAAACCCTCGGCCCCCGCGAAGAAGGAGCCCTCGCCGTGGCCCTCGCGGATCGGGATGGCGGGACTCGCGGGACTGCTGGCGCTCATCGGCCTCGAGGCGCCCCCGCAGGTGCTGCAGCACATGACGGTCTTCCTGCTGGCGGTCGTCGTCGGCTGGCACGTGATCTGGAACGTGACCCCCGCGCTCCACACCCCGCTCATGAGCGTCACGAACGCGATCTCGGGGATCATCGTCATCGGCGGGATGCTCCTCGCGGTCGGACCCTCGCTCGGAATCCCGCAGTGGCTCGGCGCGATCGCGGTCCTCGTCGCCTCGATCAACGTCGCGGGCGGCTTCCTCGTCACCCAGCGCATGCTGAAGATGTTCCGGAAGTAGGAGGCGAGCCGTGACGACCACCTTCGCCAACGCCACGTACGTCCTCGCGAGCCTCCTGTTCATCATGAGCCTCAAGGGGCTGAGCCAGCCCGAGAGCGCCCGCCGCGGCAACCTGCTCGGCACGGTCGGGATGTTCCTCGCCATCCTCGTGACCGGGGCGCTGCTGTTCTCCCCGGGCGCGACGGGCCACGGCCCCGCCGCGCCCTCGACCTACGGCCTGCTCGCCGCGATGATCGGCGTCGGCTGCGTGATCGGCGCCGTCCTCGCCGCCCGGGTCGCGATGACCCAGATGCCCGAGCTCGTCGCGATGCTGCACAGCTTCGTCGGCATCGCCGCGGTGCTCGTCGGGATCGCGACGCAGATGGCGGGCTCGCACGGCGACACCGCCGGACTCGCCCACGTCTTCGAGATCTTCATCGGGGTCTTCGTCGGCGCGATCACCTTCACCGGCTCGGTCGTCGCCTTCCTGAAGCTGCGCGGCTCGCTCAGCGGCAAGCCCCTGCTCCTCCCCGCGCGTCACTTCCTGAACCTCGCGCTCGTGACCGGGTGCGTCGTCGCCTCGGTCGTCGGCATTCCCGCCGAGCCCGCGACCGCGCTGAACATGCTCCTGGTGGTGACGGTGCTCTCCTGCATCCTGGGCATCCACCTCGTCGCGGCGATCGGCGGCGGGGACATGCCCGTCGTCGTCTCGATGCTCAACAGCTACTCGGGATGGG
The DNA here is from genome assembly GCA_036376135.1 of Candidatus Polarisedimenticolaceae bacterium. Lineage (NCBI taxonomy): Bacteria > Pseudomonadati > Acidobacteriota > Candidatus Polarisedimenticolia > Candidatus Polarisedimenticolales > Candidatus Polarisedimenticolaceae > Candidatus Polarisedimenticolaceae bacterium. The sequence continues at coordinate 34,180 of DASVAW010000170.1, forward strand.
CCGCGGCCGCCGCGGGGTTCATGCTCTCGAACGACCTGCTCATCGTGACCGGCGCCCTCGTCGGCGCGTCCGGCGCGATCCTGAGCTACATCATGTGCGAGGCGATGAACCGCTCCATCTGGAACGTCATCTTCGGTGGCTTCGGGACCGAAGGCGGGAAGCCCGCGGTCGCGGCGGCCGGGACCGGCGGTCCCGTCCGCGAGACGAACGTCGGCGAGGTCGGAGGCCTCCTCACCGGCGCGAAGAAGGTCATCTTCGTCCCCGGCTACGGCATGGCGGTCGCCCAGGCCCAGCACGTGGTGAAGGAGATCACCGAGCAGCTCGGCAAGAAGGGGGTCGAGGTCCGCTACGCGATCCACCCCGTCGCCGGGCGCCTTCCGGGGCACATGAACGTCCTGCTCGCCGAGGCGGGAGTCTCCTACGAGATCGTCAAGGAGATGGACGAGATCAACGAGGACTTCCCCAAGACCGACGTGGCGGTGATCATCGGCGCCAACGACATCGTCAACCCCTCCGCCCTCGACGACCCGGGAAGCCCGATCTACGGGATGCCCGTCCTCGAGGTCTGGAAGGCCGGCAAGGTCGTCATGCTCAAGCGCTCGATGAACGCCGGGTACGCCGGCGTGGACAACCCCCTCTGCTACCGCGAGAACACGCTGATGCTCTTCGGCGACGCGAAGCAGAGCGTGTCGAAGCTGCTGGCGTCGGTGCAGGCGGAGGGGTGAGCGGCAGGCCGGGGCCCGAGGCGGTCGCGGAGGTAAGGCGCCGGCTCGAGGCGATCGAGCGCGAGGAGGGAGTCGTGGTCCTCCTCGCCGTGGAGTCGGGAAGTCGCGCCTGGGGATTCGCCTCGGACGACAGCGACTACGACACCCGGTTTCTCTACGTCCGCCCTCCCGACTGGTACCTCACCGTCGACCTCGAGCGTCGTCGGGACGTTCTCGAGCGCCCGATCGTCGACGACTACGACGTCAACGGATGGGACCTGCGCAAGGCGTTGCGCCTCTTCCGCAAGTCGAACCCGCCGCTTCTCGAGTGGCTCCAGTGCCCGATCGTGTACGCGGAGCGTTTCTCCGTCGCGCAACGCCTGCGCGCGATGATCCCCACGCACTTCGACCCGCGCGCCGGGTTCCACCATTACCTCCACATGGCGCGCGGGAACTTCCGCGAGTACCTGCGAGGGGACGAGGTCTGGCGCAAGAAGTACTTCTACGTGCTCCGACCGCTGCTCGCGATCCGGTGGATCGAGGCGGGCTCGGGGGCGCCCCCCATCGAATTCGAGCGCCTGGTCGACGCAACCGTCGAGGACCCGGCGCTCCGCCGTGCGATCGACGCGCTGATCGCGGAGAAGCGCGCGGGCGCAGAGCTCGCGCGCGCGCCGCGCGTCGAGGCCATCAGCGCGTTCGTCGAGGCGGAGCTCGGGCGGCACGAGGCCACCGAGGCACCGAGACCGGAGGTGGCGCCTCCGATCGAGGAGCTGAACGTTCTCTTCCGCGAGACTCTTCGAGAGGTTTGGGGCTGACTCTTCCCGAGAGGTTGCATCCATGCAACCTCGTTCGGTCGATGCTCCCTTGCAGGTCGATCACCGTCGCCGTACGCTCCCTCCGGTCCCGGAGACCGGTTCATGCGACGAGACGGCCGCCATACTTCCCCTCCAGCGACAGCGAAGCCGGATTCGGCTCGCCCGAGTCGCGAGGTATTGGACATGCTGCAACGGGCTCGAGCCGAGTCCGAAGGCAAGCGGACGTACTCGCTCGATGAGGTCTTCGACGTCACCAACCGCCTCCTCAGGCGGAAAGGTGCTTGAAGGTTCGATTCACCGGAATCGCCCTATCCCAGTTCGTACAGATTCTCGAGTTCATAGCCCAGGACGATCCACTCGCGGCACGCCGGTTCGAACGTCGTGCCCGGACGCGACTGCGGCGACTCGAGCGGTTCCCTTCATCCGGGAGAAGGATCCCAGAGTCCCCCGAATCGTCGACGCGAGAGATCTTGGTCGGAGAGTACCGCTTCTTTTACGAGGTTGGGACGAGTACCGTACGGATCGTAGCCGTCTGGCACGGCGCGCGACGCGTTCGAGGTCCGTCATGAACCCGATCCTCGAAACACCCAGACTCGGTCTCCGAGAACTCGAACCTGCCGACCTCGACTTCGTCGCCCGGATGATGGGCGACGCCGAGGTCATGCGGCACTACCCGAAGGTGCTCGACCGCGACGAGTCCAGGAATTGGCTCGACCGGCAGCTCGCGCGGTACGCCGACGACGGCCACGGACTCTGGCTCGTCGAGCTTCGCGACACCGGCGAGCCGGTCGGCCAGGTCGGGCTGATTCGACAGACCGTCGAAGGTGTCTCCGAACGCGAGATCGGCTGGTTGCTCCACCGTCCGTTCTGGGGACACGGTTACGCGACCGAAGCGGCGTCCGCGGTGCGGGACCACGCGTTCACGACGTGGGAGCTCCCGTACGTCGTCTCGTTGATCCGCCCGGTCAACGTCCCGTCTCAGGCGGTCGCGCGGCGGATCGGGATGGCGCCGACGCGGCAGGTGGAGTTCCACGGGTTCGAGCACGTGGTGTGGAGGGTGGAGCGGACGTCGGCGATGCCCTCTTTGCGCTGACCGCCCTCGCGCCCCATGTTCCCTCCGTCCTTTCCGGAGGGTCCCCATCATGCGTTACGGAATCGTGATCGCGCTCGGGCTGGCGACGCTCCCCGCGCTCGCGGACGAGAAGGTCGAAGTCGTTCGCCGCGCCGAGCAGCCGCTTGCCGCGAAGGGGACGGTCCGCGTCGAGAACCTGCTCGGATCGATCGAGATCCGCGGCGGCGGCACGGCCGGCAAGGCCTCCGTCGAGGCGCGCGTCGTTGCCGAAGGGGAGACGTACGAAGCGGCCAAGGCCATCGCCGACGCGGTCGAGATGAAGGTCGTCACCGAGTCCGGCGTCGTCGTCGTGCGGCCCGTGCTCCCGGTCGACCGCTACCCCGCCCTCAGGATGCCGCGCGCCGATGCGGAGGGGCAATACGCGAAGTGGATCGCCCCGCTCCTCAAGCGCGACAAGGTCGCCTACCCGTGGGACGGGCGGACCGTGAGCCTCGGGAACCAGCGCGACGCGACGCCGCTCGCCGTCCACGTGGTCGTCACCGTCCCGCACGAATCGAAGGTCGACGCCAAGCAGATCGTCGGCCCCGTGAGCGTGAACCACGCGCGCGGCAACTTCGTCACCGAAAGCGTGGACGGCGGGATCACGATCGAGCAGGTCTACGGCGCGCTCGCGGCGCGCACGAGCGCCTCGCCGATCGAGGTCCGCACCTTCAAGGGCGCCACGCTCTCGATCGAGACCCTCTCCGGACCGATCGAGCTCATCGACGTCCGCGCGGCGGACGCCTCGGTCCGCACGACGAGCGGCAAGGTCTCCGCCGACCGTGTCGAGGGGCTCGCCTGGAAGGTGGAGGCCAAGCTCGGCGACGTGCGTTTCGAGCACACCGAGGCGGTATCGCTCGAGGTCGCCACGACCGAAGGGGGGATCGACGTCACCTCCGGGCTCACCGGCACGAAGAACGCCGTCCTGAGGTCCGAGACCGCCGACATCGCCCTGCGCGTCGGGCCGGGGTCGCACTTCGACGCCGAGCTGCACAGCGGTTCGGGGGATTTCGCGGTGAAGGGGCTCGAGCTGAAGGAGATCGCCCGCGAGCCCAACGTGATGCGGTACCGGCAGGGAAGCGGCGGCGCGAAGCTGGTCCTCTCGACCGGCGACGGCACGGCGCTGCTCGCCCGGTCGAAGTAGCGAGAACGCGAACGGCGGCCGCGCGGGACACACCCGGATCCGCGCGACCGCCGCCGCGAGCGAGGCCGACCTACTTGACGTCGGTCCCCGAAGCGATCACGACCCGCTCCACCACCGGCTCGAGGCGCGTCACGCTCGCCCGGGCCTTCCCGTCCGGATCCCCCGCCTCGACGGCGGCGCGGTACTCCGCGAGCGCCTCACCCAGCCGCGACGTCCGCTCGTAGGCGACGCCGAGGTTGTTGCGGACGTACGCGACCGACGGGAGCTGCTCTCTCGCCTTCTCGAGCGGCGCCACGGATTCCCCCGGGCGCCCGGACTGCAGCAGCATCCAGCCGTAGGTGTTCGCGACCTGGCCGTCCGAAGGCGCGAGCTCGTGCGCGGCGCGCAGCGACTCGATCCCCTCGTCGTGTTTCCCGAGCGCGAACAGCGCGCGTCCCTTCTGATGGAGCGCCGGAACGAAGCCGGTTTCGATCGCGAGGGCGGATTCCGCCGCCTCGAGCGCATCCGCGTGCCTGCCGAGGTCCATGCGCACGCGGGCGAGGTTCACATGGGTCTTCACGCGGGTCGCGTCGAGGCCGACGCTCGTCGCGAGCGCGCCCTCGGCGCCCTCGAGGTCCCCCGACTTCCAGCGTGCGAGACCGAGGAGATAGTGCGCGTAGGGGTCCTGGCCGCGGCCGAGCGACGCGACCGACAACCGTTCGGCCGCCTCGGCGTAGTCCTTCGCCTCGAAGAGGGCGACGCCCTCGCGCCACGCCGACTTCATCTCGGCCTCGGTCGGCACGGGGTTCGACGCTTCGGCAACCGCGGTCGTCTCGGTGCTCGGCGTCGCGGGGGAAAGCGGCCCGTCGCTCAGCAGCGAGGCGGGCGGGGTGGAGGTGCGGGCGGTCTCGACGGGCTGCGAGGAATTGCAGCCTGCGAGGACGAGGGCGGCGGCGATCGCGCCGCCGCCGAGAACGTTGCGGGCGATCCGGCGGTTCATGGCGGGCTCCGTTCGGCCGGGCCGCGCTCCCCACCATGGGTTGCGGCCGGCTCGAACGGAGGACATGGCGAGGGGCGTGCCACGGCTGCACCGTCGAATTGCCGAGGGATTTCGAGCCAACGCGTGGGAGGACGTGGGAGTCGGGAGACGTCGTGTGGGCCGCGGGACACGCCGGCTACGGCGCCAGGTCCTTCGTGAACCTCCGCGAGGTGTGCCGGTAGCCGATCGACGCGTAGAAGGCGTGGGCGTCGTGGCGGTGCTCCGCGGACGCGACGAGGATCCGCGCGCAACCGCAGTCGCGCGCCCACCGCTCGGCCGCCTCGACGAGGAGCTTCCCGGCTCCGACTCTCCGATGGCTCGAGCCGACGACGAGGGCGGTGATCTGCGCGACCCGCCCGGGTTGATGCAGCAGCGCCGTGAGCTCCGCGACGACCTCGACTCCGGCCAGAGCGTCCTCGACCTCGGCGACGAAGACGGCGATCCCCGCGACGCCGAGCAGTTTCCCGAGCCGCTCCCTCGCCTCCTCCGTCGAGCACGGGTACCCGAGCTCGCCCAGGAGCGGCGCGATCGCCTCCGCGTCGTCGAGGGCGGCGGGGCGGATCCTCACGCGAACAGCTCCGACTGGGATCGCGCGCGGCCTCGACCCACGATCCGGCGCAACGCGCGCACGCGAACGCTCCAGGGGTGCCGCTCCGGCGCGAGGCGGAGCGATCGCTGCGCAACCGCCAGGCTGTCCTCGATCAGCGCGTCGTGCAGGGGGCGGTAGAAGATCGGCCACGTCACCGTCGCGAGGCCGCGGGTCTCCATCTCGAGGACGTGCGCGAGAACCACCGCCCCCTCGACCGCCTCCCATTCGTAGCGATGGGTCCCGTGGAACCCCCGCGGCGCGTCGAACCGGAATCGAACGCAGACGCCGGGAAGGTACTCGACGACGGTGTACCGGATCGGGCCGTGGCCGCCGACCGCCCCGACGCCGAGCGGCCGATCGAACCGCATCGACGGCCAGGCCTTGCGAGGCCAAAGGCGATCGTCGGACGACGCGAGGGAGTCGATCAACTCTCCGACGGCGTCCGGCGTTGCCGCGAGGCGCCGTTCGTGGACGTTGAGGACCTTCATCGATCCCTCGAGATTCCGAACCGCGTGCGCAGCAACGCGTCGTATTCCCGCTCATCCGCCAAAACCCGCTCCCGCCGCACTCCCTTCTCGGTCTCGATGAGCTTCATCCCGCTCAGCGTGATCCGCCCCGACGGGGTCGCGAGGGAGCAGACGCGGTTCTGCGTGAAGTGCGAGTCGGGGGAAGTCTGGTGGTACCGGCACATCGGCTCGTACTCCGCGAGGTCGTGCGCCTCGAGGCCGAAGCGGTACTGAGGCGCCCACACGTCCCCCTCGCCCCGCCGGGACAACACGCGCCGGTCCCCGACGGCGTCGATCCGGAACGCGTCGGCCCCCTGAACCTGCTCCCCGACGGCGTCGAGGCGCAGCGGCTGCCGGAACGAATCCCCGAACCCGACGTCCACGAGCCACGGCCCCGCGAGCGCGACCCGCAGCGCCATGTGGTCGAACGGCGGGCCGTACCCTCCGTCGCGCGTCGCGACCTCGGCGGCGAGGAGGTCGACGTCGAATCCGAGCTCGCGCAGCAGCTCGGCGAAGAGGCCGTTGAGCTCGTAGCAGAACCCGCCGCGCCGCCGCACGACGATCTTGTCGAACAGCGCCTCCTCGTCGAGGACGATCGGCTCCCCCCAGTGGATGCTCAGGTTCTCGAAGGGGACCGAGAGCAGGTGCGCGACGTGGAGATGGAGCAGGGACGCCGCGTCGCTCCCGACGGGGCGGCGGATGCCGATGCGGTCGAGGTAGGCGGCGACGTTCACGGACGAGCCTCCCCGGGGGGCGCGCGCTCAACGCTCTGCAGCACGCTCGACGGCGATCATCTTAGCGGCGCGGGCCCCCCAGTCCGCGTAGATCCCCGGTCCGGGGTGGAAACCGTCCGTCGCCATGTGCTCGACGGCGAGCAGGGGCGTCAGCTCGAGGTAGCGCGCGTCGGGCTCCAGGCGCAGCTCCCGCTCGAGGGACGCGCTCCAGGATCTCGC
>DASVAW010000171.1 GCA_036376135.1 Candidatus Polarisedimenticolaceae bacterium
TTGCGTAGTTTTGCTTAATCCCGAGCGGTAGTTCTGCGCGGGATGCGCCCCGGGCGCGTGCTTTAACCTCGGCGCGAACCGAAGTCACGAGGACGAAGCGCACGACCGGTGTCGTCGGGGCTCCGATCCTCGCGGAGGAGCGCCGATGAGTCACGAACACGACGACGTACGGAAAGCCCCGATCCCGGTCGAGATCTTCGAGCCCGAGCCGACCCCATCGGGCGTGGACCGCCGGACGTTCCTCATGCAGACCGCCCTCGTCGGCTCGGCGGCGGTCCTCTCCGGCTGCGGCACGCCGGTCCCGGCGCCGAAGGTCGAGGCGCCCCCCGCGCCGCCCGCCCCCGCCACGGGCCTCTCCGCCGACCTCGACGTGGTCAAGAAGGAGAAAGGCCCCGTCATGACGGTGATCGACGAGTTCTACAAGGTGGGCCCCGGCCCGTCGAGCTCGCACACGATCGGCCCGATGCGGATCACCTACGACTTCTACCAGCGCTGCACGAAGCTCCCGAAGGAGCAGCTCGACAAGGCGACGGCGATCCGCGTGCACCTGTTCGGCAGCCTCAGCGCGACCGGCAAGGGGCACGGGACCGAGCGCGCCGCCCTCGCCGGGATCATCGGAAAGGAGCCGGCGACCGTCGATCCGCTGTTCCTCGACAGCCTCGCGACGAACCCCGACCAGGTCTTTCCGGTCAAGCTCGGCGACAAGGAGTTCCAGGCGTCGCTGAAGGACGTGATCTACGACGCGCCGAAGGGGGACTTCCCGCATCCCAACACGCTGACCTGCAAGCTGATGGGCGGGGACGCCGTGCTCCTCGAGCAGGAGTACTACTCGGTCGGCGGCGGGTTCATCGAGTGGAAGGGGTACGAGCCGCCCAAGAAGGGTCAGCCGAAATACCCGTACGCCCGGATGAAGGAGCTGCAGGCGCACTGCGAGTCGAGCAAGCTCTCGATGGCGCAGGTCCTGATGGCCAACGAGGTCGCCGTCTCCGGGAAGAGCGAGGCCGAGGTCAACGCCTTCCTGGACAAGATCTCGGGCGCGATGGTCGCGATCGTGAAGTCGGGGCTCGGCGCGCCGCAGGCGGTTCTTCCCGGCCCGATCAAGCTCAAGACGAAGGCCGGCGAGGTGTACAAGCGCGCAATGGACGACGAATACGAGCGGCAGCGGGGCGTCGGGGTCGTCTCGGCCTACGCGCTCGCGGGCTCGGAGGAGAACGCGCGCGGCCACCTCGTCGTGACCGCACCGACCGGAGGGTCGGCGGGCGTCATTCCCGCCATCGTGTACGCGCTCGGCGAGGGGGGGCGCAAGCTGCCGCAGCAGAAGATCCGCGAAGGCCTTCTGGTCGGAGCGGCGATCGGTTACCTCTGCAAGCACAATGCGACCCTCGCCGGGGCGGAGGGCGGATGTCAGGCCGAGATCGGCGTCGCCTCCGCGATGGGCGCGGCGCTCATCTCCGCGGCGCACGACTTCCCCCACCAGGTCATCGCGAACGCCGCCGAGTCCGCCCTGGAGCATCACCTCGGGCTGACGTGCGATCCGGTGGCGGGATTCGTCCAGGTGCCGTGCATCGAGCGGTGCGCGTTCGGCGCGGTCAAGGCGTGGACCGGCTTCATGATCGCCAGCAACGAGATCCCGGCCGCGCGCCGCGTCGACTTCGACACGACCGTGGACGCGATGGCGCTGACCGCCAAGGAGATGAACTCCAAGTACAAGGAGACCTCGGAAGGCGGACTCGCCGTCTCCGTCGTGCTCTGCTAGGTCGCGGGTCGCCGCGCGGAGGCATCCATGAGTCCCGTCACCGGATCGGGCAAGTACGAGAGTCTGCTCGCGAAGTGCGAGAATCTGGAGCCGGTGCCGACCGCGGTCGTCCACCCCTGCGAAGCGAGCGCGCTCGCCGGAGCCGTCGAGGCCCGCTCGCTCGGGCTGATCGCGCCGATCCTCGTCGGTCCCAGGGCCGACATCGAGGCGCTCGCGAGGAAAGGCGGGATCGACCTCGGCGGCATCGAGATCGTCGATGTTCCCGACAGCCGCGCCGCCGCGGCGAAGGGCGTGGCGCTCGTGCGTGAGGGAAAGGCGGAGCTCCTGATGAAGGGGAGCCTTCACACGGACGAGCTTCTGGGTGCCGTGGTCGCGAAGGAGACCGGTCTTCGCACCGGCCGTCGCATCAGCCACGTGTTCCTGATGGACGTTCCCACCTACCCCAAGGTCCTGCTCGTCACCGACGCCGCGATCAACATCGCGCCGTCCCTCGAGGACAAGGTCGACATCTGCCAGAACGCGATCGACCTGGCCCGGTCCCTGGGCCTGGAGACGCCCAAGGTCGCAATCCTCGCGGCGGTCGAGACGGTCAACTCCAGGATGCCTTCGACGCTCGACGCGGCCGCGTTGTGCAAGATGGCCGAGCGGGGGCAGATCCG
>DASVAW010000172.1 GCA_036376135.1 Candidatus Polarisedimenticolaceae bacterium
TTTCGCAACTGGGGACAGTCACCGTATTTCCCCGAATCCGAGTCGCACGTTACGAGTTCGGGGAAATACTGTCCCCAGTTGCGAAATAGGTTGCTGTCCCTGATTCCTAGCTGCGCTCTTCCCAGACCCTCGCGAGGTTGACGATCACCTCCACGGCCTTCTCCATGTCCTGCGCCGATACCCACTCGAGGCGCGAGTGGAAGTTGTGCTCGCCGGCGAAGATGTTGGGCGTGGGAAGGCCCATGAAGCACAGACGCGAGCCGTCGGTGCCGCCGCGGATCGGGTGCTCGCGCAGGGGCAGGCCGGTGCGCCGGATCGCCTCGCGCGCGTTCTCCACGACCTCGGGGTACCGGTCGAGGACCTCGCGCATGTTCCGGTAGGACTCGTCGACCTTGCAGGTCACCGTCGCGCCGGGCCAGTCCCGCACGGTGTCGTTCGCGAGCTTCTCGAGAAACGCTTCCTTGTCCCTCAGCCCCGGCGTCTGGAAGTCGCGCAGGAGCAGCTTCACCGAGGTCCGCTCGACCGCGGCGTTCACGACGTAGGGGTGCACGTACCCTTCGTACCCCTCGGTCGTCTCGGGGGAGAGGCCGTCCTTCGGAAGCCGCGCGATGAAGTCGGCCGCGACCTTGATCGCGTTGATCATCTTCCCCTTGGCGTAGCCGGGATGGGTGTTGAAGCCCTGGAACGTCACGGTCATCGCGTCGGCCGAGAAGGTCTCCATCTCGATCTCGCCGAGGGTCTCGCCGTCCATCGTGTACGCGTAGCGGGCGCCGAACTTCGCGACGTCGAAGAACTTCGTGCCGTTGCCGACCTCTTCGTCGGGGGTGAAGCCGACGCGGATCGTGCCGTGCGGAATCTCCGGGTGCGCGACCAGGTACTCCGCGGCGGCGACGATCTCCGCGACCCCGGCCTTGTTGTCCGCGCCGAGCAGCGTCGTGCCGGAGGCGGTGATGATGTCGTTGCCGACCTGCTCTTTCATTGCGGGATTGTCGGCGGGCCGCAGCACGAGCTCGGGATCGTCGGGAAAGCGGATGTCGCCGCCGTCCCACCTCGCGTGCACGATCGGCTTCACGTCGACGCCGGGATTCTCCGGGGAGGTGTCCACGTGGGCGATCAGCCCGATCACCGGCACGTTCGGCTTCTTCGAGGTCGCGGGAATCGTGGCGAAGACGTACCCGTGCTCGTCGATCGTCGCGTCCGACAGGCCGATCGCCTTCAGCTCGCCCACGAGGTCCCGGAGCAGCACGAGCTGCTTTTCCGTCGACGGGTAGGTCTCCGAGTTCTCGTCGGACTGCGTGTCGTACTTCACGTACCTCAGGAACCGGTCCACCACGCTCGTCTTCATCAACGCACCTCCGGCCGCGCATCGTAGCCGAAGCCGCTTGAACTCGCGCGTGACGCTGCGCTAGGATGCGTCGTCGCCGCGGTCGTTGACACCCGCCGGCGACGCGAGAGCGTTGCCTGATGCGAGTCCTGGGCGTCATCCCGGCCCGATACGCCTCGACCCGGTTCCCCGGCAAGCCCCTCGCTCCCCTCGGAAGCCGAACGATGATCGAGCACGTCTGGCTCGGGGCGCGAGCGAGCGCGCGCATCACGCGACTGATCGTCGCGACCGAGGACGCCCGCATCGTCGAGGGGTGCGCGCGCTTCGGCGGCGAGGCGATGCGCACCGACCCCGCCCATCCCTCCGGTTCCGACCGCGTGGCCGAGGTCGCGAGGCGCACGGGCCCGTGGGACGTCGTCCTCAACATCCAGGGCGACGAGCCGTTCGTCACGGGGAGCTGCCTCGACCGCCTCGTGGAGGCGCTCGAGGCCGACCCCGCCCTCTCGATGGCGACGCTGTGGGAGCCGTTCGACGACGCCGCGTCGCTTCACGACCCCAACGCGGTCAAGGTCGTATGCGCCCTCGACGGGAAGGCGCTCTACTTCTCGCGCTCCCCGATCCCCTACGACCGTTCCGGGGCGGCGACGCTCGAACTCTGGCGCAAGCACCAGGGGATTTACGCCTACCGCCAGGACGCGTTGTTCGAGATCACGGCGCTCCCCCCTTCGCCGCTCGAGCGCGCGGAGAGCCTCGAGCAGCTGCGCGCCCTGCAGGCCGGGTACTCGATCGCCGTCCTGCCTTCGGATTTTCGTTCGATCGCCGTGGACACACCGGAAGATTTGGCTCGGGCCCAGGCCCGACTCTCCCAACTCGAGGAGGCCGGACGATGAATCGGGGCAAGCGCCAGGCCAAGTACATCTTCGTGACCGGCGGCGTCGTCTCGTCGCTCGGAAAGGGGCTCGCCGCCGCGTCGATCGGGAGGATCCTCGAAGGACGCGGGTTCCGCGTCGCCCTCCAGAAGCTCGACCCTTACATCAACGTCGACCCCGGCACGATGAGCCCGTTCCAGCACGGGGAGGTCTTCGTCACCGACGACGGCACGGAAACCGACCTCGACCTGGGCCACTACGAGCGTTTCACGTCGATGACGTGCGACCGCAACACCAACTTCACCACCGGCAAGATCTACTCGCGCGTCATCGAGAAGGAACGGCGCGGCGACTACCTCGGCGCGACGGTACAGGTGATCCCGCACATCACCGACGAGATCAAGGAGTCGATCCTCAAGGTCTCCGACGGCGTCGACGTGCAGATCGTCGAGATCGGCGGGACCGTCGGCGACATCGAGTCGCTCCCCTTCCTCGAGGCGATCCGGCAGTTCCGCCTCGACGTGGGGCGCCCGAACGCGATCTTCATCCACCTCACGCTCGTCCCCTGGATCGCCGCCTCCGGGGAGCTGAAGACCAAGCCGACCCAGCACTCGGTGCGGGATCTGCTCGCGATCGGGATCCAGCCGGACATCCTCATGTGCCGCTGCGACCGGGCGGTCCCGCAGGAGCTCAAGCGCAAGATGGCGCTGTTCTGCAACGTCTCCGAGGATGCGGTGATCACCGCGCGCGACGTGGACACGATCTACGACGTGCCCCTCGCCCTCTCCGCCGAGGGGATCGACGAGATCATCATGAAGCTGCTCGACCTTCCGTACCGGAAGAAGCAGCTGAAGGACTGGGAGGACCTCGTCCACCGGATCCGCCACCCGCTCGACGAGGTGACGATCGGGATCGTCGGCAAATACGTCGCCTACGAGGACTCCTACAAGTCCCTGCGCGAGGCGCTCCTGCACGGGGGCGTCGCCAACAACGTCAAGGTGAACCTCCGCTGGATCGAGGCGGAGGACATGGTCAACGGCAAGCTCGAGGCCGAGCTCACGCGGGTCGACGGCATCCTCGTGCCGGGCGGGTTCGGCGTTCGCGGGGTCGCCGGGATGATCGAGGCGATCCGCTTCTCGCGGGAGCGCAAGGTCCCGTTCTTCGGGATCTGCCTCGGCCTCCAGTGCGCGGTGATCGAGTGCGCGAGAAACCTCTGCGGCCTTCAGGGCGCCGACTCGACCGAATTCAACGAGGGGACGCCGCACAAGGTGATCTACAAGCTGCGCGACCTGCTCGGCGTCGACGCCCTGGGCGGCACGATGCGCCTGGGCGCCTACCCCGCCGACCTCGCCTCCGGCTCGCTGGCTCGCGCGGCCTACGGGACGGACCGTGCCTCGGACCGCCATCGCCACCGTTACGAGGTCAACCAGGAGTTCCGCGCCGCGATCGAGGGCGCCGGCCTCGCCGTGACCGGCCTCTCGCCGGACGGGAAGTTCGTCGAGATCGTCGAGCGGCACGACCACCCGTGGTTCCTGGCCTGCCAGTTCCACCCCGAATACAAGTCGCGCCCCCTCGACCCGCACCCTCTCTTCCGGGACTTCGTCGCCGCCTCCTACCGGAACCGCCAGGCACGCCGCAGCGGCGCGAGCTACCAGGCGCAGGACGCCCTTGCGACCGATCCGCGTCGCTGAGGGCATCGAGGCCGGCGGAGGGCGCCCGCTCGTCCTCCTCGCGGGCCCCGACGTGGTCGAGAGCGAGGCGCACGCGTTGAAGCTCGCCCGCGCCCTGGCGGAGATCTGCCGCCCCCGTGGAGTCCCGCTCGTCTTCAAGGCGTCGTACGACAAGGCCAACCGGACCTCGGTCGACGCGTTTCGGGGGCCCGGCCTGGTCGAGGGTCTGCGCGTCCTCGCGCGGGTCAAGGCGGAGACCGGACTCCCGGTGACCTCCGACATCCACGAGAGCGCGCACGCGGAGCCCGCCGGCCGCTTGCTCGACCTCGTCCAGGTCCCCGCATTCCTCTGCCGTCAGACCGACCTCCTCGTCGCGGCCGGGAGGACCGGCCGCTGCGTCAACGTGAAGAAGGGGCAGTTCCTCGCCCCTCAGGACGCACGGCACATCCTCGACAAGGTGCGCTCGACCGGGAACGAGAACGTGATGCTCACCGAGCGGGGCACGACCTTCGGCTACAACAACCTCGTGGTGGACTTCCGTTCGATCGCGCGCATGCGCGCGCTGGGCGCGCCGGTCTGCTTCGACGCCACCCACGCCGTCCAGCTTCCCGGAGGTCTGGGGGGCGCCTCGGGCGGAGAGCGGGAGTTCGTCGCGACCCTCGCCCGCGCCGCGGTCGCCGTGGGGGTGGATGCGTTGTTCTTCGAAGTGCACGACGACCCGGACCACGCCCCCTGCGACGGGCCCAACATGCTCGCCCTCGCCGAATTCCCCGCCCTGCTCGACACCCTGCTCGCGATCGACGCCGCGGGCCGCCGACCGTGAGGCGGGCCGCGGCGGCGGCGATCCTCGCCCTCGCCGCCGCCTGCCGGCGCCCCGCCCCCGCTCCCGCGACGCCGGAGGCGACCGCGCTCGCCGCATTCTCCCCGGGCTCGGCCGCGTTCCTGCAGGACGGCGCGTCGGCGGACGCGCGGCGCGCGCTCCGCATGCTCGGCGAGGCCGCGGATCCCAGGGTCGTCGGAACCGCGGCGCTCCCGGGCGGCGGCGTCGCGGTGGACGTCGAGGGGTCGCTGGGCGGCGGAGCGCGCGGGCGCTACTCCCTTCACGTCGCCCGCGGCGAGGACGGCGCCTGGAGGGTGGTCGCCATCGGCGGACCCGGCATCGCATGGCCGGTTCGCCCGCCCCCGGGGTCGGAGGGACTCAGCGAGTCGGCCCCTCCGCGGTGATAGCATCCCGCGCCGGAGGTCCCGTGTCGTCCCTCGACGTCGCCCGCCGCGTGCTCTCGATCGAAGCGGAGGCCGTGTCCCGGCTGGCGGGCCGCCTCGGAGACGAGTTCGACCGCGCGGTGGAGCTGCTGCTGGGGTGCCGGGGGCGCGTGATCGTCACCGGCATGGGGAAGTCCGGGATCATCGCGCAGAAGATCGCGGCCACCTTTTCCTCCACCGGGATCCCCGCCTACTTCATGCACCCCGCGGAGGCGATCCACGGCGACCTCGGCATGATCGTGACCGGGGACGTCGTGTTCGCCCTGTCGAACTCGGGCGAGACCGAGGAGATCGTCCGCCTGCTCGAGGTGATCCGGCGCCTGGGCGCGCAGATCCTCGCCGTGAGCGGCGCGCCGGAGTCGACGCTCGCGCGCCACGCCGACGTCCACCTCGACGTGTCGGTCGACCGCGAGGCGTGTCCGCTCGACCTCGTGCCGACCGCCTCCACGACCGCGGCCCTCGCGATGGGCGACGCGCTCGCGGTCGCCTGCTACGAGCGTCGGGGAATGTCCCGACGCGAGTTCGCCGAGCGCCACCCCGGCGGGCTGCTCGCCCGCCGCGCCCTCGAGGTGTCGAGCCTCATGCACCGGGGGGACGACCTCCCGAAGGTCCCCGCGGACGCGCCGATCGCCGACGCGGTCCGGGAGATGTCGGCCAAGCGCCTGGGGATGACCTGCGTCGTCGACGGCGCGGGGCGCCTCGTCGGCATCCTCACCGACGGCGACCTTCGGCGCCGCGTCCTCAAGGTCGAGCGGCCGCTCGAGGGGAGCGTCGCCGAGGCGATGGTCACGACGCCGACGACGATCGGCCCCGACGCCCTCGCCGGCGAGGCGCTTCGGGTCCTCGAGGAGAAGAAGATCACCTCGATTCCCGTGGTCGACGGCCGGAGGACGCTGCTCGGCGTGATCCAGATCCACGACCTGTGGCGCACGGAGCTGTTCTGATGACCGCCTCGTCCGAGGTCGACGGCCGGGCGCGCCGGGTCCGCCTCGTCGTGCTCGACGCCGACGGCGTCATGACCGACGGGAGGATCACCGTGTTCGCCGACGGCAACGAGTCGCGGAACTTCTTCTCGCGCGACGGTCTCGCCGTGAAGATCGGCCAGCGCGCGGGGCTGCGTTTCGCGGTGATCTCCGGTCGGACGTCGAAGGTGGTGGACGCACGCGCGCGGGAGCTCGGCTTCGTCGAGTGCCTCCAGGGGATCCACGACAAGGGCGCGACCCTGCGCGAGCTGGCGGCGCGGCAGAACGTCGCCCTCGACGAGGTCGCCTTCGTCGGCGACGACCTCGTCGATCTCCCCGCGATGCGCCTGTCCGGCTTCGCGGCGGCACCCGCCGACGCCGACGCCGAAGCCCGCGCGGCCGCGCACTGGGTGACGCCGTCTCCGGGCGGACGCGGGGCGGTGCGCGACTTCGTCGAGCTCGTCCTGCGCGCGCAGGGCACCTGGGAGCGGATCACCGCCGCCTATCACGGGAGGGACTGAACGCGATGCGCCTCGTCGTGAGCCTCGTGCTGCTCGTGGTCTTCATCGGCCTGCTCGGCTTCGCCCTGACGAATTTCGAGACCCGCGTGCCGATCACGATCTTCGAGACGACCCATCCCGACGTCCGCCTCTTCGCGGTCGTCATCGTCGCGGCGCTGTTCGGCGCGACCTGCGTGGGCCTGGTTGCGCTGGTGGAGGGAACCGCCCTTCGGATCGCCAACCGACGCCTCGAAAGGGAGGTCGCCCGCCTGGAGAGCGAGCTCAACTACGCGCGGACCCAACCCCTGGGGCCGCCGCGCCCCGAGCCCGACGCGCTGGCGGGAACGCGTGCCCCCGCCGAATCGGCCGAGCCGGCCGAGGTCGAGTCGAGCCCCCCCAGCCGTCCGGTCTACGAGCCCGAGTCGGGGGACTGGAACGAGCGGGATCCGGGGGACGACGCCTATTCCGGGGGCCGGGCGGTCTGACTAGGCCTTCTCGAGCCGTTCCCGCAGCGCCGCGAGGCGCTTCTCGCCGATCGCGATCGCCAGTCGCGTGAGCTCCTGGTCGATGAGACCGCGGAAGGCGTCCGGCGCGTCCTCCATGCGGACGTCGATCACCGAACGACGCAGACTCCCGGGTTCGTAGCTGCCGTCGCCCTGGAGCTCGGCCGCAACGAACAGCTGCCCCGCGCGCGTGCCGAGCGAGGCGCGGCACGACTTCACGAAGTTCACCGCCCCGGCGCCGATCTCCTTGCGGATCTCCCCGAAGACGATCTTGTGCCGGGCGTTGAACCGGGCGATCTCGTCGTCGATCCCGACCGGGGGCTCCCACGCGGGAAGCTCCGCCTCCGCTCCGGGTTCGGGTTCCGGCTCCGGGTGGCTCTCGTCGACCGGCGCGGGCACGGGCGCGGCCGCAACCGGCGGCTCGACGATCGGCATGTCGGTGGCGAAGAGCGCCTCGACCTGCTCGCGGGGGATGATCATCGTGCGGTCCGTGTCCGGGGAGTCGAGCGCCCCGAGCGAGGCGAGCGGGGCTCCGGAGACTTCCGATTCCGCCTCAGGCTCCGGGAGCGGCTCCGGTTCCGGCTCGGGTGCCGGCACCGGCTCGGCGACGGCCT
This sequence comes from Candidatus Polarisedimenticolaceae bacterium, assembly GCA_036376135.1. Taxonomy (NCBI): domain Bacteria; kingdom Pseudomonadati; phylum Acidobacteriota; class Candidatus Polarisedimenticolia; order Candidatus Polarisedimenticolales; family Candidatus Polarisedimenticolaceae; species Candidatus Polarisedimenticolaceae bacterium. The sequence goes on from DASVAW010000172.1 coordinate 7,706, forward strand.
CGGGCTCGGCCTCGAACGCCTCGAGACGGGTGGCCGGAAGGTCGAGCTCGAAATCGCGGGCGGGTGAAAGGTCCTCCGCTTCCGGGTAGGGGCTCGCGACGCCCGTCCCCGGGGTCGCCATCTCGAAGTGCGGCCCGTCCCCGGCCGCGGGTTCCGGAGGGGTTTCGGGCTCGGGCTCGGGTCGGCCCCAGCTCTCCGCCTCGGGGGTCGCGAGGCGCCAGGCCTCGTTCACGATCTCCGCGCCGTCGGCGTCGCCGGAGATCTCGACCGCGCCCACGTCTTCGGACGGCTTCCACGCGTGCGGACCGTCCGTGCGCTCCTCGGTCGGCTCCGACCACTCCGAGGGGGCGATCGCGCCGTCGCCGGCGGTGACCGAAGGAGTGATCTCGTCGATGCGGGTGACCTCGAACGCCTCGTCCGCCACCTGGGCCGGAGCGATCGGCGCCGGCTCGACCGGAGCGGGAGGTTCGGACGACTCCGCGGGGGCGGCCGGCGCGCCGCCGAAGGCCATGTCGATGGCCTCGTCGAGCGGCGCTTCCGCGACCGCGCCGAGCAGCCGCAGGGCCCACAACGTCTGGCAGACCCGGTAGTCCCCGAGGGGATGCTCCCGGCAGAGCTCGAGGGGCGACCGCGGCGACCGCAGGCTCGTGACGAGCTCCCAGTCCTCCGCGGAAACCGTCATGCGGTCGAGGACGCCGAGGTACCCGGGCGTCAGCTCGAGCCGCGAGCCGAGTCCACCGCACCCTTCCTTGATTCGCGGCCACGACGAGACGCCGCGAAGACCCTGGAGGATCAGATCCTCGAGCGACCGGTCCATCGTGATCGATTCGAAGGACGGAAGCTCCCCGGAGGCGAACAGCCACTCCCCTTCCGGCCAGCGGAACGTATCCCAGACGATCTCGAGAAGGTGCTCGCGCACCAGGCGATCGAGCTCGTCCGCCTGAATCACCCCCATCTCCTGGAGGATCGTCCCCACCCGCTTGTTCGACAGCAGCCGACGCGCCGTTTCCTCGCGGTCGCGCAACGAGATTACGCCGCGCCGGAGCAGATAGGCGATCAGGCCGTCGTCGATGCTGTTGCTGGTTGCGAAGACGCAACGCCCCTCGCGCAGGTGGAACGTGCGCTCGACCGATCCTCGGGTCACGAAGAGGACCCCGGTCTCGGCGGCGCGGCCGAGCCGAACGAATAGACCCGCGAGCCCGTCCGCGTCGAGCCTTCCCTCGACCCCGAAGGTCGACGGGGCGTCGGGGACGGCCTCGGCCTCCTGGATCAGACCCAGGACCTTGAAGGCCCACAGCGCCTGGTAGATCTCGAAGTTCGAGAGGTAGACCTCCTCGCACAGTTTCGAGACGGGCTCGGGGGCGCCGTCCAGTCGCGTGAGGAGCTGGCGTTCCCCTTCCGACAATTGCAGGCCGTCGGCGGCGTCCCGCCAGGATTCGGTCGCGCGATAGCGGGTGCGCGGCGATCCGACGCTTCGCCGGATCCGCGAGAAGGAACGGACCGAGCGGATCCCCTGGATGAGGAGGTCGCCGGTGTTCATGCCGAGGGTGACGACCTCGTCGGTCGGGAGCGGTCCCTCCACGAAGGTGTGCTCCCCCTCCTCCCACGGGAACAGGCTCAGCACGATCGCCCGAACCTGCCGAAGGACGCCCTTGACCAGATGATCGGGGCTCAGGTGTCCCGCCTCGACGAGGATCGTCCCGAGTCGTTTCCCCTCGGGGAGCCGGGCGATCGCCCGCTCGAGGTGATCGAGGCGGATCACGCCCTCACGGAGGAGCATCTCGCCGAGGCGGTCGTTGGGGTCGGTGGACGCCGCGAAGATGATCCGACCTTCCTGGAAGTAGACCCGCTTGGTGTTCCCCTTCGAGGTGAGGTGCAGGACTCCCGTGGACCGGGAGCGGCACAACGACCAGAAGAGGTCGGGAACGCTGATGCCTTCCAGACGGCCGGTCGTCACCCGGACCGACTCCTGCGACGTGGAACCGTGCATGCTCGCCGCCTCGCGCGGACCCGGCACCGGTGCATCCGGAAAGGTCCGCAAACGCCGCTAAACTTAATGCCCCGCTCCCCGGCGTCAAGAACCGGATGGGAAGTTCATCGCCGGGTGGGTGCGGAGGCCTCTTCCACGAGCATGACCGGGATCCCGTCCCGGATCGGGTAGACCCTGCCGCAGCCCTCGCAGGCGAGCCCCGCGGACCCCTCGGTCGGCCGGACCTTCGCGTGGCACGCGGGGCAGACGAGGATCTCGAGCAGCCTCGAATCAACGGACATGGGAGCCTCCGACCCGCATCCTAGCGCGGTCCGTATACTGCGGGGTGATGGAGTTTCCGGCCGAGATCCACCGGGGGCTCGCCGACCACGGGGCCGGGCTGCGTGTGCTCGTGCTCCGTCTCGGCGCGTTCGGGGACATTCTCCGCGCCCTCCCGGCGATGCGGCTGGCGCGATTCGCGTTGCCCGATGCGGCATTCCACTGGGTCTGCGACGACCGGTGGGCGGGGATCGTCGAAGGGCACCCGGACCTCGACGGGGTGATCCCCCTCCCGCGTCGCTCCCCCTCCGTCGGTGCCTGGGTGGCGTTCGTCCGCGCCCTCCGCGCGGTGCGCCCCTCGCTCGTCCTCGACTTCCACGGGAACCTCCGGAGCGGACTGGTCGGACGGCTGTCGGGTGCGCCGGTCCGGCTCGGGCACGAGGGACACCAGCAGAAGGAAGGGAACCGCTGGCTCACGACACACCGCGTGCCGGCGGGGGAAAGGCGGCGATCGCGGATCGACCGCAACCTCGACCTCGTTCGGGCGCTCGGGGTTCCCGCATCCCCGCTCCCGTCCGCCGGGATCGAGATCCCGGCATCGGCGGAGCGGCGGGCTCGGGAGATCGTCCGGGAGCTGGGGGCGCTCCCGAACGGCTACGCGATCCTCAACCCCGGCGCGAGCGCATCCCAGGCGTACAAGAAGCCGCCCCGGCCGCTCCTCCAGGCGGCCGCGACGCGGCTGTCGACGGCCGGGGTCCGGCCGATCGTGGTGCACGGGCCCGGCGAGATCGACGACGCACGGGCCGTCGCGGCGGGGGCGGGCGCGGGGCTCGCGCCCGCGACGTCGATCTTCGAGCTGGCGGCGCTGCTCGCCGGGGCGCGCCTTTTCGTCGGCGGGGACAGCGGACCGCTGCACCTCGCCTGCGCCGTTCTCTGCCCGGTCGTGGGGATCTACGGCCCGACCGATCCGGTCGTGAACGCTCCCTGGGGGAGCGAGCACCGCGTGGTCGCGCCGCCGGGCCGGGTCTACACGGGGATCCGGCGCCTCGACCGCGAGTCGGGAGGGTTCGCCGGGATCGTCGCCGCCGACGTCGAGGTCGCCGTCGACGCGCTCCTCCAGGCCACCGCCCGCGCGCTCAGCGAGTGAGCTCGTCGAGGAGCATCTCGATTTCGGAGGCGAGGCCGGCGTGGCCGTTCTCCCGCGCCGAGGCGATCCCTCGTCGGTAGGCGTCGGCGGCCTGTTGCGGCTCGCCGGTGCGCTCGAGGCACCGGCCGAGCTCGCGCCACGCCGCACCGACGTCCCCCTTCTCGAGGAGCAGATAGGCGCGGTAGTGCTCGACGGCCTCGGCGAACGCCCCCGCCTTCACGAGCTCGTGCGCGACGAAGAACCGGGGACGCGGGTCCTCCGGGAACTTCGCCACCATGGCGCGCAGCGCGTCGAGTCGATCGTCGGACATGCTCAGCCCTTCCACGTGAGGCGGTGCACGGCGATCCACATCCTATCGATCACCCGCCCCGACGCCAGCCTCGCGGCGAGTTCGAGGTCGTCCGCCGCGTAGGCGACGTACCAGCCGTCGAACGACGGGCGTCCCGTCCGTTTGGCGGTCGAGCGCTCCAGCCGGCACAGGGCGCGGCGCCGCGCGGCGAAGCCGAGCGCCCCCGCGTGGATCCGCGCGTCGTCGAGGTCGAGGATCACGACGTCGTGCCCTCCCGAAGACGGACGGACGAGGAGGTTCCCGAGGTTGAGGTCGCGGTGCTCGATGCCGGCGTCGTGCATCCTCCGCACGATCCGCATCGCCTCGCGCACGATCGCCGGCTCCTCGGGGGTTCCGAGCCAGCGCTCGAGGGGCACGGCGTCGGGAAGGTCCTCGGTCGCGAGCCATCCGCGCCAGAGCCCCGGCGGGCCCGGGATCGCGAGCAGGAGCAGCGGCTCCGGGGTCGGGATCCCGCGGCGACGCGCCTCGAGAGGCCCGGTCAGGTTGGACAGGATCCTCGAGCGGCCGAGAAACCGGTCGCGCCAGATCGGTCCGGCGAGTCCCCCGCGGCGAAGCCGCTTGAGGCGCGCTCTCGGCCCGGACGTGCCGAGCTCCAGAAGCCCCGTCGGACCCCGACCTCCCGAGCTTCGGTCCAGGCGCGGCTCCCAGCCGTCGGCGCCCGCCAGCCCCGCGGCCAGCGCGGCCGGCATCAGGTCACGGCGCGCCCAGAGGCTCGTCCCGCCGAGGTCCCGACGCTCGAACCGCTCCGTCAGGAGTCCTTCTTCTTCGCGACGAGCCACGCCACACCCACGCCGAGCAGGTAGAGGAGGATCATCGGCACGGCGAACACCGACATCGTGAGGGCATCCCCTGTGGGGGTGATCACCGCGGCGATGATCGCGATCGCGATGACCGCGTGCCGGAAGTACTTCATGAGGCTGCGCGGGGTCACGAGCCCCACGCGCGCCAGGAAGACGATGACGATCGGGAGCTCGAAGACCGCGCCCATGCCGATCACCACCCGGCTCAGGAACGAGAAGGCGGACGCGAGGGTCAGCTGCGCCTTGAAGCTCGTGCCCAGCCCCACGAGCCACTGCACCGACAACGGCACGGCGACGTAGAAGCCGAACGCACCCCCGGCCGCGAAGAACACCGTGCCGAAGAAAATGAAGGCGGCCGCGAGCCAGCGCTCGTTCTTGTAGAGCCCGGGCGCGACGAACGCCCAGACCTGGTAGAGCAGGAAAGGCGCCGCGACGAACAGCGCCGCGAGGGCCGACGCCTTCATGAAGACGAAGAAGGGCTCGGTGACCTGCACGAAGATGATGTCGCCGCCGGCGAACAGGCTGTTGCGCATCGGCTGCATCAGGAAGTCGAGGATCTTGTCCGAGAAGGCCCAGGCGGCCATGAACAGGATCACGTAGGCGACGGCGGCCTTGAACAGCCTCGACCGCAGCTCGTCGAGGTGCTCCAGGAACGACATCGCGCCCTGGGGCTTAGCTTCGGGTTCGCTCATCTTCGACGGGGGAGGGCTCGGGCGGAGGGGCCTCGGCCTCCGAGGCGCGCTGAGCGGCGGCGAGCTCCGCGAACGTCGTGGGAGTTCTCGCGGTCGGGACGTTGTCCGATGCGGGGCGCGGACCCTGGGGCGGCTCGAAGGTCGTCGCCTGCTCGATCTCGCGGCGGGTGTTCTTGACCTCCTCGAGATCGACCTCGCGCTCGAGGCTCACGCGGAAGTCCTGGGTCGCCTTGCGGAACTCGGCGAGGGTCCTGCCGATCGTCCTGCCGATCTCCGGGAGCTTGCGCGGCCCGAAGACGAGCAGGGCCAGCACGAAGATGAGTAGGACCTCGGAGCCGCCCAGTCCGAACATCGAACCCGCCGGGACCGGCGAGAGCCGGCCGGAAAACGCCGAACTTCCGGAAGCGCCGCAGGCTACCCTCCGCTCCGGGGGGTGTCAAGGCGACCTCCGGGGCGGGAAAGGCACGCGCCCGCTGCAAAACCGGTGGTCGGCGATGCGACCTCCTCTTATACTTTTGAACGACTTCCACCAAGAGGTGCCCATTGAGCCCCAGCTTCCGTCGCGGCGTCCTTCTCGGCGTGCTCTTCCTCGGCGGCGGCGCTCTCGCGGGAGGGCTGTTCGGAGGCGTGAACGCGCAGTCCGACAAGGCACAGAACCCGCTGCGGAACTTCGGCCGCATCCTCGCCCTCGTGGAGGACAACTACGTCGGGAAGGGGGACGCGGAGGCGCTGGTCGGCAACTCGATCCAGGGGATGCTCCGGACCCTCGACCCTCACAGCAATTACCTCGATCCCGAGAACTACACCGAAATGCGCGACGAGCAGCGCGGCAAGTTCTACGGGCTCGGCATCCAGATCACCAAGCGCGGACCCGACAAGCCCCTCACGATCATCGCCCCGATCGACGGAACCCCCGCCCAGAAGGCGGGGCTCCAGGCCGGCGACATCATCGCGAAGATCGAGGGGGACGACACGATCGGCCTGACCGTCCAGCAGGCGGTGCGCCGGCTCAAGGGGGACCGGGGGACGAAGGTCACGATCTCGATCCAGCGGCCGGGTGAGGCCACGTCGTTCGACGTCACGCTCGTGCGCGACGAGATCCCGACCCACAGCATCCCCGTGGCGTTCATGGTCGACGGCGGCGTGGGCCTGGTGCGCATCTCGAACTTCACGAGCACCACCGCCACCGAGCTCGACCAGGCGGTCTCGAAACTCCGCGCCCAGGGAATGGAGCGTCTCATCCTCGACCTCCGCGCGAATCCGGGAGGACTCCTCGAGCAGGCGGTCGCCGTCTCCGAGCGCTTCGTCCCCGCCGGCAAGATGGTCGTCTACACGCGCGGGAGGATCGCCGGCTCCGACCAGGACTACCTGGCGTCGAAGGGCGCTCCCCGCATCGAAGCGCCGCTCGTGGTCCTCGTCGACCACAGTTCCGCATCCGCGAGCGAAATCGTCTCCGGAGCGATCCAGGATCACGATCGGGGCCTCGTCATCGGCGAGACGACGTTCGGCAAGGGGCTCGTGCAGCGCGTCATCCCGCTCCGGGACGGTGGCGCCCTCGCGCTGACGACGGCGAAGTACTACACGCCCTCCGGGCGGCTGATCCAGCGCGACTACTCCGACCTCGACGACTACTTCGACCCCGAGTTCGCCGAGGACGGCGAGGAACCGCAGCCCGCGCCCGAGCCCACCGACCGCGAGGTCCGGCAGACCGACTCCGGTCGCCCGGTGTACGGCGGAGGCGGGATCACCCCCGACTACATCGTGAAGCAGGAGAAGGCGCCGATCCTCCTGTCCCGCATGCTCCGCGAGAACCTCTTCTTCGACTTCTCGGTTCGGTTCGCCGCGAAGAACCCCGAGCTCGCGCGCACGTTCGCCGCGGACGACCGCGTCCTCCAGGAGTTCCGGGACTTCATCCGGTCCCGGAAGTTCGAATACGAGGAGGCGGCGTTCGAGTCGGCGAAGGACCTCATCGGGCTGCGCCTGCGCGCCCAGGTCGCGCGCGTCAAGTGGGGCCCCGAGGCCGAATCGCTGATCTTCGCGCAGTCGGATCCGGTCGTGCGCAAGGCGCTCGGCGTGTTCGACGAGGCGGCGCGCCTGTCGGCAGCCGGCGAGGAGAGCCGCCGCGAGAAGGAGCGCCAGTCGGCGCAGAACCGCCCCGCGTCCTAGACTAGGGCGCCGTTCCGCGGGCCATCGCGAGCTTGCCGTCGAGCCCCGACGCGTGGAACCGCCGGAGCGTGCGCAGACGCTCGGCGGTGGACCTCCCCTCGAGCCGCTCGAGGAACCGCAGCCCGAACCGCGCCGCGTCGTGATACCGGCTTCGCACCTCGGGGGCGTGGTGCTCCCAATCGGCCTTGTGGAACAGGTGCCAGCGCAGCCAGAGCCGCTCCCGGCGCTCCAGTCGCGGTCGCCGTCCCGCGAGGAAGCGGGCCAGCACCAGCTCCTTGCTCACGTTCGCGTGGAACTCGAGCTCGAGCAGCGTGAACGGCCGGTGGGCCTCGACCCGCTCGGCGATCAGGAGGAGGTGGTCCACCTCCTCGACGAGCGCTCCGAAGGCGTCGACGTTCTCCTCCCCCACCCCGTGCTGCGGGGGGTGCGACTCGAGGATCGAGATCAGCGCGTCCGGATAGTAGATCGACGCCCGGACGCCGTCGTCGGTCTCCCGGACGAGAGTCCGGGCGCCCTGGTCGCCGTCGCCGGCCACCGTCCGGACTTCGGCGCCGGAGTAAAGGCGCCGGTACCCCGCATCTCCGATCACGAACCGGGCGACGTCCCCGACCGACGTGGTGCGCCCGTACGTGCGCTCCAGCAGCCCCTGGACGACGCGAAGGAGCGGGGCGCCGCTCATGCGCCGGCTTCTCCCGCGGTCTCCGCGACGTATTCGAACGCGGCGCCGTTCCAGACGATCCGCAGCCCGTCGTATCCCACGTCGGCTCGGACCATCCCGTGCACGCGGCGCCGCACTTCGTCCGCGTCGAACGTCCCCGGCCCCTGGCGGAGCTCGCGCAGCCAGCGCACGAGCGCGTCCCGATCGCCCGAGCCGCGCCGATCGTCCCGGCGGATCTTCCGGGCGATCTCCACGTTGCACACGTTCTCGAGGACCGCCGCGAGGTGCCGCGCCCCGAAAAGCGGAGAGAAGCCCCGACGGAGCAGCTCCTCGCGGGCGGACGGATCGAGCGCCAGCCTCAATCCATGCACCTCGCTCCAGCGCCGGGCGATCCGGTCGAGCTCGAGGTCGAGGATCCGCGAGGCGCTCGAGCGCGACAGCCTGTCGAAGTGGATCATCCTCACGCGGTTGACGAACTCCGGGCTGAGCGCACGACGCAGGTCCTGCGCGACCTCGCGACCGGCGAGCCCCTCGCGCGCCTCGTCGTCCCCGAACCCGATGGGCGCGCCCCGCTGCTGCTGCTCGCTGTACCCGAGGTTCGACGTGAAGAAGACGATGGAGTTGGAGAAGTTCAGCACGCGTCCGCGGTTGTCGGTGACCGTGCCGCGGTCGAGGATGCCGAGGAAGAAGGTCCGCAGATGCGGGTGGGCCTTCTCGACCTCGTCCACGAGGATCACGGAGACCGGCGCGCGGCATGCCTTCTCGTGGAAGACGGCGAGGATCCCCTCCTCGTCGGAGCGGATGAAGCCGCGCGTGGCTCCCCGCAGCTCGTGGATGTCCGAGGGATAGGTGAAGTTCGGGCCCTCGAGGGTCAGCATCGGGACCTCGATCTGCCACAACCCCTCCAGCAGGCGGACCAGGCTTTCCACGAGGTGGTTCTTGCCGACGCCGGTGGGACCGACGAGGAAGAACGCCGGGGGCTTGCGGAGGTCGCGCGTTCCCGACGCGAACAGACCGAGCTCGTCGCAGAGCGCCTGGACGGCACGGGGCTGGTCGACGACCGTGGCGTCGAGGGCGGTGCGGATCCGATCCACGTCCAGCGCGGAGAAGAGCACCATCCGCTCGTACGCGCTGATCAGCTCGTGGCGATCGAGCGCCGCGGATTCGGGCTCGTCCCCGCGCGCCGCCTCGAGGTAGGCGTCCTCGACCGCGCCGAGGACGGCGATGGAGCCCCTGAGCTCCTGCGATCCCTCCGCTTCCTCCACCGGGGCCTGGAGGTGTCGGAGGATCCCCGCGTGTTGCGGGAATCGGTCCGAGCACTGGCGCAGGAACGCGACCTCGTCCTCGACGGGAAGCACGAGGAGCTTGTTCTGGCGGAAGAACTCGCGCAGCCGCCGATCCTCGGCGAGCAGGCGCAACGTCTCGCTCGCGGCGAGGTAGGCGCGCGCGCCGAGCTCGGCGAGGTCGATGCCGTGCACCTGCCGGAGCCCGAGCAGGCCCGCGTCGAACAGCGCCTTGTCGCCGACGCGACGCACGTCCTCGGGGAGCCGGCGCACCCGGTAGAGGACCTCGCCGTCCCCCCGTCGTTCCTCCTCGATGAGGCGCCCCACGAGGGACGGGAGGAGCGTCCGGTCGGGGGTCATGATGCGGGCGATCCTGTCTTCGGAGTACACGTCGGTCCGCAGCAGCGAACACGCCGTCACCACGCGCATGAGGTGACGCAGCTCGAGCTCGTCGACGGGCCGGTCGGGAGAGGCCGTCCGGGCCGCCTCGCGCAGCCGGGCCTCCAGGTTCTTGTCGTCGATCCCTTCGATCCGTTCCATGCCTGAAATATTGCCTGATCCGACGGAAAGTCGAACGGGTCACCTTGACACCCCTCGGGGCGAATCCTAGAGTGTCAGCACTCGCGGTGAGCGAGTGCCAGATGAACGGCATAAGCGTCCTTTATGCAAGGACTTAGACGAATCAGGAGGTTACGCACATGAAGCTGAAGCCGCTCTACGACCGCATTCTCGTGAAGCGCGTCGAGGAGAAGGAACAGAAGCGCGGCGGGATCATCATCCCCGACACGGCGAAGGAAAAGCCGATGGAGGGCAAGGTGATCGCGGTGGGCGCCGGGGCCCTCAACAAGGAAGGCAAGCGCACCCCCCTCGAGGTCAAGTCGGGCGACCGCGTCCTCTTCGGGAAGTACGCCGGAACCGAGATCAAGATCGACGACGACGAGATGGTGATCCTCCGCGAGGACGAGATCCTCGGGATCATCGAGTAAGGGAGGACGGAGAAAACCATGGCTGCCAAGAACATCACCTACGCCGAAGACGCCCGTCACGCGATGCTCCGCGGCGTCAACAAGCTCGCCGACGCCGTGAAGATCACCCTCGGCCCCAAGGGCCGGAACGTGGTCCTCGAGAAGAAGTTCGGCTCCCCGCTGTCCACCAAGGACGGCGTTTCCGTCGCCAAGGAGATCGAGCTGGAGGACGCCCGCGAGAACATGGGCGCCCAGCTCGTCCGTGAGGTCGCCTCCAAGACCTCCGACGTCGCCGGCGACGGCACGACGACCGCGACGGTGCTCGCCCAGGCGATCTTCCGCGAGGGCGTGAAGGCCGTCACGGCCGGATCGAACCCGATGGACATCAAGCGCGGCATCGACAAGGCCGTCGAGTCTGTCACCGCCGATATCAAGAAGCTGTCGCGCCCGATCGCCGGCAAGGCGATCGCGCAGGTCGGCACGATCTCGGCGAACAACGACTCGTCGATCGGCGAGATCATCGCGCAGGCGATGGAGAAGGTCGGCAAGGACGGCGTCATCACGGTCGAGGAGGCCAAGGGCCTCGAGACCTCCCTCGAGGTGGTCGAGGGGATGCAGTTCGATCGCGGGTACCTCTCCCCGTACTTCATCACCGACCCCGAGCGGATGGAAGTCACCCTCGAGGACGCCTACATCCTCATCAACGAGAAGAAGATCTCCTCGATGAAGGACCTCCTCCCCGTGCTCGAGCAGGTCGCCAAGTCCGGCAAGCCCCTGCTGATCATCGCCGAGGACATCGAGGGCGAGGCGCTGGCCACCCTCGTCGTCAACAAGCTCCGCGGCACGCTGCACGCCGCGGCCGTCAAGGCCCCCGGCTTCGGCGATCGCCGCAAGGCGATGCTCGAGGACATCGCGATCCTCACCGGCGGCAAGTGCATCACCGAGGACCTCGGCATCCGTCTCGAGAACGTCAAGCTCGAGGACCTCGGCCGCGCCAAGAAGCTCGTGATCGACAAGGAAAACACCACGATCGTCGAGGGCGCCGGCAAGGCGAAGGCGATCGAGGGCCGCGTCAAGCAGATCCGCACCCAGATCGACGAGACCACCTCCGACTACGACCGCGAGAAGCTCCAGGAGCGCCTCGCCAAGCTCGTCGGCGGCGTCGCGGTGATCAAGGTGGGAGCCGCGACCGAGTCCGAGATGAAGGAGAAGAAGGCGCGCGTCGAGGACGCGATGCACGCCACCAAGGCCGCCGTCGAGGAGGGGATCGTCCCCGGAGGCGGCGTCGCCCTCATCCGCGGGATCAAGAGCCTCGACGACCTCCTGAAGAAGGAGAAGAACGAGGACATCGGCGTGGGCGTCCGCATCGTCAAGCGCGCCCTCGAGGAGCCGGTTCGTCAGATCGCGAACAACGCCGGCTACGAGGGCTCGGTGATCGTCAACCAGGTCAAGGAGCTCGAGGGCGCCAAGGGCTTCGACGCGCAGAACGAGAAGTTCGTCGACATGATCGACGCGGGCATCATCGACCCGACGAAGGTCGTGCGCTCGGCGCTCCAGAACGCGGCTTCGATCGCGGGGCTCATGCTCACGACCGAGGCGGTGATCAACGAGATCCCCGAGGAGAAGAAGGCCGCGCAGGGCATGCCGGGCGGCATGGGCGGCGGCATGGGCGGAGACTTCTGATCCCGCACGGGGCGCCCGAGGTCCCGTTGGACATAAGGGCCCGGCTCCGCAAGGAGCCGGGCCTTTCTCTTTACGCGGCCCTCGTCGCCGTCCAGGTCTTCTTCGGAGTCCACTACCTCGCCGCGAAGGTCGTGCTGCGCGAGATCCCTCCCCCCGCGTGGGCGACGATCCGGGTCGCCGCTTCCGCCGCGATCCTGCTCGCGTGGGCCGCGTGGACGGGGAAGCTCCCGCGCGGACGCCGGGAGATCGGCGAGCTCGCCCTTTACGCCGTCTTCGGCGTCGTGATCAACCAGATCTGCTTCATCGAGGGGCTGTCCCGCACGACGGCGACGCACTCGGCGATCCTCAACACGATGATCCCCGTCGGGACCCTCGCCTTCGCGATCGTGCTCGGCCGCGAGGCCTTCACGGCGGCGAAGGGGTGGTCGCTGGCCCTCGCCTTCACCGGGGTCATGCTCGTCGTCCGTCCCGACCGCGCGTCGTTCTCCTCGCAGACCCTCGTCGGGGATCTCCTCACCCTCGTCAACGGCCTGTCGTACGCCCTCTTCCTCGTGATCTCCAAGCGCATCCTCCAGCGCGTGGACGCCGTCGGCGCGACGGCGCTGCTCCTGCTCTTCGGGAGCGCGGGGATCGGCCTGTACGGCTGGCGCGACCTCGCGGCGCTCGACTTCGCCTCGGTCTCGCCGACCGCCTGGTGGACCGGCGCGTTCATCGTCCTGCTCCCGACCGTGGCGGCCTATTTCCTGATCTACTGGGCGCTCGCACGCGCCGAGTCGTCGATGGTCGCGCTCTGGGTCTACCTGCAGCCGGTCATCGCGGGAGTCCTCTCCGCGGTTTTCCTCGGGGAGCGCGTGACCACCACGACCCTCGTCGGAGCGGCGCTGATCTTCGCGGCGGTCGCCTTCGCGACCCGGCGGTCAGCCCAGGGCCAGCCGGCAGAGCAGCTCGACCCCGCGAGGTAGCGCCGTCTCGTCGATGTCGAAGCGCGGCGAGTGGTGGGGAGCGGTGATCCCCCGCGCCTCGTTCCCCGCCCCGACGAAGACGAACGCCCCGGGAACCTCGCGCAGGAAATAGGCGAAGTCCTCCGCCGCGGCCATCGGCTCCATCGTCACGACCCGCTCGGGTCCGACGACCCCGCGGGCCGAGGCGACGACCTTGTCGACCGACGCGGCGTGGTTGACGACCGCGGGGAACCCCGGCTTCAGCACGAACTCGAGACGGCACCCGGACGCGGTGGCGATCCCCCCGAGAACCTCCCGCACCCGCCGCCGCAGGATCTCGCGGGTCGCCTCGGAGAACGACCGGAGGGTCCCGCGCATCGTGGCGTCGTCGGGGATCACGTTGGGGGCCGTCCCCCCGTGCAGGGCGCCGACCGACACGACCGCCGGCTCGAAGGGGCTGACCGAGCGCGACACGACCGACTGCAGGGCGACGAGGCCCTGCGCCGCGGCCAGCACCGGGTCGATGCAGACATGCGGGGCGGCCCCGTGCCCGCCGCGACCGTGGAACGTCACCTCGAACTCGTCCTGCGCCGCCATCACCGGGCCGGGGCGCACCTGGATCGTCCCGACCGGAAAGAGCGACCACAGGTGCAGGCCGTAGGCCTCCCCCACGCCGAGCTCGGTCAGGAACCCCTCGCGGATCATCGCCTCAGCCCCGCCCTGCCCTTCCTCGGCGGGCTGGAAGCAGAAGACGACGTCGCGCTTCAGGGCCTGCCGCCATCCGGAGAGGACGGTCGCCGCCCCGAGGAGCATCGCGGTGTGCCCGTCGTGCCCGCACGCGTGCATCGTCCCGGGTACGGTCGAGCCGTACTCGCGTCCGGGTTCCTCCTGCACGGGAAGAGCGTCCATGTCCGCACGGAGCAGGACCGGCTTTCCTTCCGCTTTCGCCGCCTTGAGGATCCCCACCACCCCGGTCCTTCCGACTCCCGTGCGGACCGAATCCAGGCCGAGGCTCCGGAGGCGCTCGGCGACGATCCCGGACGTCCGGACCTCCTCGAAGCCGAGCTCGGGGTGACGGTGGAAATCGCGCCTCCAGGCCACGATCTCGGGGGTGAGGGATTCGACCGCCTGGCGCAGGGTGTCGCTCATGACGGGAGTGTTTCCTATAATCCCCGCCCCTTGCAACGGTTTCCCCGGAAGGAGTCCCCCTTGAGTCGTTTCGCCCGCGTCGGACACAGCCCCGATCCCGACGACGCCTTCATGTTCTACGGCATCGCCAAAGAGCGGGTCGACCTGGAGGGGTTCACGATCGAGCAGGTCCTCGAGGACATCGAGAGCCTCAACCGTCGCGCGATGAAGGGGGAGCTCGAAGTCTCCGCCGTCAGCATCCACGCCTACGCGCACCTCGCCGACCGCTACGCGTTGATGCCCTGCGGCGCGTCCATGGGCGACGGGTACGGCCCGATGCTCGTCGCCCGCGAGGCGCTCGCGGCCGATCCCAGACTCCTCGCGACGAAGACGATCGCGATTCCTGGAACGTTGACCTCGGCCTTTCTCGCCCTGAAGCTCTACCTCGGCCCGGACTTCAAGTACGAAGTCGTCCCCTTCGACCAGATTCTCGACCACGTCGCCCACGGCGACGCCGACCTCGGCCTCGTGATCCACGAGGGGCAGCTCACCTACGCGAGCCAGGGGCTCCACAAGATCGTCGACCTGGGCGTGTGGTGGGGGGAGCGCACCGGCGGCCTGCCGCTCCCGCTCGGCGGGAACGCCGTCCGCAGGGATCTCGGGGACGACACGGTCCGGGCGCTCACGAGGGTTCTCAAGCGCTCGATCGCCTACGGACTCGAGCACCGCGCGGAGGCGCTCGCGTACGCGCTGGACTTCGGCCGCGGCCTCGATTCCGGCATGGCCGATCGCTTCGTCGGCATGTACGTCAACGAGCTCACCCTGGACTACGGCCCCCGCGGGCGCGAGGCGATCCGCCGCTTCCTCGCCGAGGGAGCCGAGCGTGGCTTCGTCCCGCCGCTACGGGAGCTCGTCTTCGTCGACGCCGATGCTCGCTGACCTCACGGGATTCACGCGCCTTCGCGCGAGCGGGCCCGATCTTCTGGGCCTCCTCCACCGCCTGAGCACGCAGGACCTGAAGGACCTGGCGATCGGGACCGGCGCGCCGACGGTCGTCACGAGCGCCAAGGGGCGGATCATCGAGCGCCTGTTCGTGCATCGCGCGGCCGAACAGGACGTCTGGTTGTGCGGCGGCCCCGGCGCCGGCGAACGCGTCCTCGCTCACCTGAAGAAGTACACCTTCGCGGAACGGACCGGGCTTTCCGACGCGACCGCTTCGACCGCCCAGCTCGCGATGCTCGGCGGCGCCATTCCCGGTCTTCCCGATCCGGGGCCGTGGGGCGTCGTCGAGGGGACGCTCGCGGGGGTGAAGGTCGTCGTCCTCGGGCAGGACGGGTTCACGTCGCAAGGGCGCTCGATCGTCTGCGCCGCCGCCGACCGACCGGCGCTGGACGCGCTGGGCCCGACGATCGATGCGGAGGAGCTCGAGGCCTGGCGCGTGCGCCTGGGCTACCCCGCGCCGGGTCGCGAGCTGACCGAGGACTGGAACCCCCTCGAGGCGGGACTCCGCGACCACGTGAGC